>SKKJ01000180.1 GCA_007121575.1 Natronomonas sp. | reverse complement strand
CAGCCCGGGACGACCGGCCAGCTCCGCGAGGTCGGCGGCTTGACGATCTGGCTGACAGACGTTCAACCGTGGCGGCTGTTCCTCGGCGGTATCCTCGTCGGGATCGGTACGCGGATCGGGAAGGGCTGTACCTCCGGCCACGGAATCTGTGGCGTCGGCTCCGTCTCTCGAACCTCGCTCGTCGGCGTCGTGACGTTCCTTCTCGTTGCGGTGCTCACGGCGAATCTCGTCGCCATGGCGGGGGTGTCACCGTGAGCCGACATCCGCTGTTCATGCCGCTAGTCTTACTTGGGGGGCTCGTCTTCGGGTTCGGACTCGGCTTCAGCCACATGGCGCGGCCGGAAGTCGTACTCGACTTTCTGACGTTCGACGATCTCGGGTTGTTGTTCGTGATGTTCGGCGGGTCGATCGTCGCCGGGCTCGCCTTCTGGATCGTTCCACGGCTCCGTTCGAACGCCCCGTTGACGGGTCGCCCGTACGGAAGACGGCTGAAGTCCTTCGATCGAAACGTGTTGATCGGCGGCTCGATCTTCGGCGTCGGCTGGGGACTTTCGGGAATCTGTCCCGGAGCCGCGTACGCCAGCCTCGGCGTCGGGAATTGGCCAATTCTCTATGCGATCGGCGGGATGTTTCTCGGCGCGTACGCACAGGGCGTCTGGCGGAGCCAGCGTGCGACGGCCGAGTCGGGCGTACCGAGCGACGACTGAGGGTCACTGTTCTTTCATTCGCGCGTACAGCACGATCGCGAAACAAGCGATCAAGCAGCCGATAAATCCGGTGTACGCGAGCGTATATGTCGCGTATCCTCCCATGAACCCGACGTATGTCGGACCGAGACTTCCCGCACCGAAATACACCATACCGACTGCACCGTAGTCGCCACCTCTCGTTCCGGCGGGAAATATCGCCATCATATACGCGGTCATAACCGGCCAAAAGCCGAGAAGGCCGACCGCGAACAGGCCGACGCCGAGAAAGAGTCCGACGACAGAGGACGCGAGCGTCAACGCGATGAGGCCGACGCCGGCGAAGCAGATCATCGAGAGGATCGTCCGAAGGTTCCCGAATCGGTCGCCAGCGAGACCAGAGAGAGGTGTTGCAATGGCACCGACGAGGAACAGCGTCGCGAACGCGATGCCGGCGGTCTGCGCCGACAAGCCACGCTCCGCTTCGAGAAAGATCGGCAGAAAACTCACCGAACCGTTCCACACGAACGAGGTGATCGAAGCGGCTGCGAGCACGAGCCGAACCTGCGGATCGAAGATTATTCGCCGAACCGTCGCCCGGAGTCCGAGTTCGACTCGGTGAATAACGTACTCGTCACGGTGAACGACGTGAAAGAGCGCGGCGAGGATCAAGAACACGCCGACGAGCATCGGAAAGAACGATCTCCAGGGGCCGAACAGCAACACGACGAACGCGAGACCGGGTGCGATAATCCCTGCAACGCTGTATGCCGCGTTGTTCAACCCGAACGCTTGCCCACGCTTTTGGACGAACAGATCCGACAGCTGTGCGAACGCGGCCGGAACGTACATACCGATTCCGAGTCCGGCGATCGCGACTCCCAGTAAAAACAACGCATACGTCGTCGTCACCGCCAGTATCGAAAACCCGGTGATCCACGCCAGAAAACAAAACCCGATCACGGTCTTTCGGGACAGTTGATCGGCGAGACGGCCGCCAGGATACCGTCCGATCGCCCCGGAGAGGGTCAAAAGCGTCAGCGCGAACCCGGCCTGTACAGACGAAATGCCGAGATCGTCGATGATCTCGGGAAGCAGTGGTGGGAGAATCAACCAGCCGACCTGTGACGACATAGAAGCAAGCGCTATCAACAGCAAGATCCGGCCGGTGTATCCGGACGCGAGCCGTTCGGGGGATGGCGTTTCATCGGTGGAGGTAGACATCGAACAAACCGATACGCGAGTACCGTCGATAAATAACCGATGGACAGACGGCGAGAAGACCCGAGCCAACGGCGGGTATTATATACTCACAACACATAATATTGTACAATATGGACAATATAAATGAGAACGAAACCGAATCGAGTGTGCGCGCCGGCGTTGATCGACCGATAGAACTCTCGGATGAAGCGGAACTCGAAGCGTTTCTCGCGAGAGCGGATTTCGCGCTCGTGGAGTTCTATACGGAGGGGTGTGGTATCTGCCAGAGCATGGAGCCGGTGATCGGAAACGTCGCGAAAGCGCTCGATATTCACGTCGGGCTGATAAATCCACGTGATGACCCGCCGCTGATCGAGCGCTTCGACGTTCGGAGCGTTCCGCTTTTCGTCCTTTTCGTCGACGGCGAGCCAGTTAGTCGCCTCGCGAAAGGGTTCGTCTCGAGCGATGAGCTTACCGACTGGATCAACGAACACGCGAATTGAGCTGTCGGTAGCGTTTTCGCGGTAGATCGAGACAGAAACGAGAGCGCGTCTTTTTGACATCCTCCTCCGCGTAAACGCGGAGGAATCCTGAGCGTTGGAGATTTCAGGTTTGCAATTCCACCGACCCCCGACGTGGTAAGAATCCATGTGGGGTTCACGGACTGTAACGGGTGGGACTGCTGGGAGTGCCAAGCCCCCGGTACTCCTATCCTCCGTCATCTACGGACTCCCAGAGTTATTTGTATCCCGGGAGTCCGGCAGACCTCAACAGACTCGGAGTTACGTTGAGTCGTGCGTACAGCAGTCAACTCCACTCGTACTCTGTGAGAGTACGGTGGTCATCGACTGATTTCGATTACTGTCTCATTGCTTGGGGCGGGCAGGCCGCCATCGTAGGACTGGGCGGGATCGCTCTGTTCCCAGCCTGATTCCTACTGTTATATAAGGTTGCCTGCAACTTGAATATATGGATTAAAATCCCGAATTAGTCATCGAACGTGGATTGTGTCCGCGTTGTCGGATTCACCCTGCGGCTAAAGCCGCAGGTATTCTCCTTGATTCTGTATAAACAAACGACGTATATTCAGATTCCATTTAAATGGCTGGAAACAGGCAGCGCCGCGCATTGTTCGCGCATGTAAAAGCGAGCGCGGACGTATCGACCGATCCCTTAGTGGTCCGCGGAAACGGAATCGGTTCGGCGAATCGCCAACGCCCCGTGATATAAGATCGCTGCACAGACGAACACCGCCGATCCGATCAACAGGACGAAGCTGAGTTGATCGAAAACCGGCATCGAAAGCCAGTCAGCGAGTTCACCGAACGCGACCGCCGCGCTCGCGACCAACAACATCGCACCGAAATAGATCGTCACGTCGTCTTCGTTGACGTAGGCCGTCGCGGCCGAGCCGATTCGAGCGCCCAGCGCGCTCCCGATCAACAATGCGGTCACGATCCCGAGATCGATGACGCCCGCACGCCCGTAGGTGAACGCACCGATCGCGCCGGACATCAAGCCGCCGAAGAGGCTCGTTCCGACAGCGACTGCCAACGGCGTGCCGATCACGTAGTAGATCGCCGGCATCCTGACGAATCCACCACCGACCCCGAGAAATCCGGAAACGAGCCCGACTCCGCCGCCGACACCGGAGATCGTCCACAGCGACGCCTTGCTGCCGTCAGCGAGTTTCATCATCGGTGGAAGGTTGTACGATTGAATCCGCTTGGCGATTTCGGGGATATCGTCGTCGGTCTCGGAACCGGATTCGGCATTCGAGTCGGTGTCCAACGCGCTCTTCGTGAAGAGCACCCCGATCGCCGCAAGCAAGATGATATACGCGATGCCGACGACGAGGTTCGCGAGCCCGAGCACCTCGAGTCCGAACACGAGTCGGCTACCGAGTTCGATTCCGATCGTGATCCCGACGAACATCAGCGCGCCGAGTCGATAATCGACCTGACCGGCGTCGTGGTGTTTCAACGTCGCGATGACGGCCGTTCCGAACACGAACGCCATCGAGCTGCCGATCGCAACGGGGGCGGGATATCCGAGGATCAACAGGGAAGGCGTGACGAGGAACGCTCCGCCCATCCCGAAGAACCCGAAGAACACCCCCACCATAAATCCGAAGACGATGAAGAACGCCAACAGCGTCAACGAAAGTCCAAGTACCGACATTAGTTGCTCTTGAGCGTCTCGAACAGGATCGGTGCGGCTCGGTTCTCGACGACACCGTATCCGATGTAAAGCGCCACCGCTTCGACGAGTACGAGCGCAATAACGGCCAACGCGTGTGGCGTCGGTGAGAGT
>SKKJ01000308.1 GCA_007121575.1 Natronomonas sp. | reverse complement strand
TGTACGTCCTCACTCGAGAGATCGACTCGAGCGATGTGATCGTGGAAGCCGCCTAGATCTGTCATGGTAATTTACAACACTAGCTAGTCGGATCCCAGCGTCGTAATAGTTCTCACAGCGACGTAACTGAAATTAGTTACAGGCATATCCGGTTCGTGTGGGACGCTATCGACCGGCGGTCCGCGAAAGCCCGATCGTATGGGACATCCGTCGAACGAAATTCCGCAATCGGGTTTCGTTCCGATACGGATTTACGGCCGGATGAGCTATCGGAGTTAATGAGCCAGCCGACACCGGACGTCTACGAGAAGGGGCGCGGGATGGACGCTCACAACGAGGTGATGCGTGAGATCCGGGCGCGTAACGACGCGAGTCACGATCCCACCGAACCGACTCGGGTCTGGCTCGATGAGGACAACACACCCGACGGCGTCCGGACATCGCTGACGATCATTCTCAATACGGGCGGCTGTCGATGGGCCCGTGCCGGCGGCTGTACGATGTGTGGCTACGTCGCCGAATCGGTCGATGGCGGGAGCGTCGGCCACGAGAACCTCATGACCCAGATCGAACGCTGTCTGGAACACGAAGCCGAAAACCGAGACGATCCAGCGGACCTGATCAAGATATACACGTCCGGGTCGTTCCTCGACGAGCGGGAAGTCCCTCCCGAGACGCGAAACGCGATCGCTGAAACGTTCGCCGATCGCGAGCGGATCGTCCTCGAATCGCTGCCGGATTTCGTCGAGCGCGAAAAGCTCGCCGAGTTCACCGATAGAGGGCTCGAAACGGACGTGGCGATCGGCCTCGAAACCGCGACCGATCGCGTCCGTCACGATTCCGTCAACAAGTACTTCGACTTCGCGGACTTCGAGGACGCCTGTGCGGAAGCACAGGCGGCGAGCGCGGGCGTCAAAGCGTATCTCTTGTTGAAGCCACCGTTTCTCGCCGAACCCGACGCCGTCGCCGATATGAAACGGTCGGTCCGAAAGTGTGCGGCCGTCGACGGCTGTCACACCATCTCGATGAATCCCTGTAACGTCCAACGACACACGATGGTCGAAGAGCTCTATCACGACGGCGGATACCGACCGCCGTGGCTGTGGTCGATCTGTGACGTGCTCGAAGCGACGGCCGACGTCGACGCCCTCGTCGTCTCCGATCCCGTCGGCCACGGCTCCGATCGCGGCCCACACAACTGTGGAGAGTGCGATGACCTCGTCCAGCGCGCGATCAAGGATTTCGACCTCCGGCAAGATCCGAGCGTGTTCGATGAGGTCAGCTGCGAGTGCGAGCCGACGTGGCGGTACGTCATGGACAACGAGACAGCCTATAACCAACCGCTGGTTCGATAGCGGAACGATCAGCGTTTCGGCAAACGATAAGAATACCACCGAGCCGGTTTACTGAATATTCATTCAATATGTGCCATCCCGTATCATGGATCTCGATCAGTCGATTCCGACAACGATCGATATACGCGTTCATTGGAAGTGAATACCTCGAATGAGCGAATCGGGAACCCGAGATCGAGCAGTCAACGTCACCGACGGTGCACTACTCAAGCCGCTCGTCGTGCTATCGCTCCCGATCATCCTCACGAACGTACTTCAAGTCGGCTACAACCTCGCCGACACGTTCTGGGTCGGCCGACTCGGCCAGCCGGCAGTCGCAGCGCTGTCGTTCTCGTGGGCGATCGTCTTTTTGATCATCAGCCTCTCGCTCGGGTTTTCGGTCGCGGGAACCGTACTCGTCGCACAGAACAAAGGCGCGGGACGGATCGATCGCGTGAGTCGCGTCGCCGGGCAGACGATAACCGTCGTGTTGAGCGTTTCCGTCCTGTTTTCGATCGCGGGATACGTGCTCGCGCCGACCCTTTTAGAGCTCGTCGGCGCAGTCCCGGGCACCGAAGAGCATCGGCTTGCGGTCGAGTACACCCGAACGATGTTCATCGGAATCCCGTTTATTTTCGGCTTTTTCGTCTTCCAATCGCTACTGCAAGGCTGGGGAGACACGCGGACGCCGCTGTATCTCATGTCGTTCGGCGTGGCGTTGAACGTCCTCATCGATCCGTTTTTCATCCTCGGTTTTCGGGACAACGCGCTCTTTGCGTGGGTCGGACTAGAGGATCTCGAGGCGACGCTGTATGACGCAACGGGCTTTGCGGGCTTCGGCGTTCAAGGTGCGGCCTTCGCGACGATCCTCGCACGAGGGGTCGGCGCGGTCATCGGGATGTGGTTACTTCTGTCCGGCTCTGTCGGGATCGAACTCTCGCTGTCTGATTTCACCCCACAGCTCGAAACGGTTCGTCGTCTCGTCCGAATCGGCGCGCCGGCGAGTCTCGAGATCTCGACGAGCGCGCTAAGCGTGACGATCTTGACCGCACTGGTCGCGATCTCCGGACCGGACGCCGTCGCGGCCTACGGAATCGGAACGCGGATCACATCGATGGTGATTCTCCCGGCGTTGGGGCTCGCACGCGGTGTCGAAACGGTCGTCGGACAGAACCTCGGCGCCAGACAGATCGACCGCGCCAAGCGCGGCGTAATCGCGGCCGTCGGGATCATCGCCGGCTGTCTGGCGGTGTTCAGCGTTGGGATGTACGCGTTGGCTGCGCCGGCTATCGGCGTGTTCATCTCAGGCACGGGCGAAGTCGTAGTCACCGAAATCGGCTCCGAATACCTCCAGATCGTCAGTGTATCATACGTGTTCTTGGGGGTCTTCTACGTCATCCAAGGCGGATTCCGCGGCGGCGGGAACACTCGGGCGGCGATGATCTTCGCGTTTATCGGCTTCATCGTCTTCCGAGCGCTGTTCGCGTATCTGCTCTCGGTTCCGGCGGGCTTGGGCGCGACCGGGATCTGGTACGGCGAAGCCATCGCGAACGTGTTCATGGCACTTCTCGTCGGCGGATATTTCCTCCGAGGAACGTGGACTAAGCATGTGATCGAGCGGTGAGCAAACATATCGGGCCCGTCCAGAGAACGAGCGGTCGAGTCGACCCGAAACGCTCGAGCGTCTATCTGATCGGTAGAAGGTTCGTTGGAGTACTCAGTACCGATTCAAGTAGTCCTTCAGTTCGAGTACAACCCCATCAAATCGATTGAACTGGAAGTCAAATATTACTTCAACGGGATACATATGGAGATATATGATAAGATTACTCAAGCGCACCTGTGGAGATGATCGAGATAGCGAGATTCTAACAATAAATACACAGCGAGGGGTATCTTCAAATGACGTCGAAGGTTCGTGAAAAATTCACCCGGTTGATGTGGTTACTATCGGAGAAGCGAGTGCCGCAAGCGATCGGGTTCGTGTCACAATTTATTCTCGGACGGAGCCTGTACACGGACCATCTCGCCGAGTATTTCGCCTCGGATCAACTCCCGATGCCAGTCCACGGGAACATCATGTATCTCTCCCCGAACGATACCGGGATCTCAAGGGAACTGTTTCATTTCGGGACGCGAGAGAGAGAAGCGACCGCGGTTATACGGCAGGAACTGGCGCGGATAAAACGGCTGTCCGATGATCCGGTCGTCCTCGACATCGGAGCCCACCGCGGGTATTACACGTTTCAGGCCGCTGATTTATTGGCCGGCTTCGGGACGATCTACGCCGTCGAACCGGATCCCGATAATTTCGATGCCCTACGCAAAGGAATCGACGCGAACGGATTCACGAACGTCTCCGCCGAACGGTGTGCCATCGGCGGCGAGGAAACGATCGGTACGTTGAACATCGCAACGAAGTCCAATAGCCATACCCTTCAGTCGGTATCGGAAAGTCGAAGTGGAAAATACACCGGAGAGACGGTGACGACTCCCGTGCGCAGGGTTGATACGTATTTGGCGCAGAAAGATGTCTCACCCAGTGAGGTTTCGTTCGTCAAAATCGATGTCGAAGGGTACGAGGCGGCCGTGTTCGAGGGGATGGACGCGCTATTGGATGCCGATTCGGAGCTCGTTATCTGCATCGAACTGCATCCGCACAGAGTCGAATCGAAGAAGCTTCACTCGATCGTCTCCGCGATCGAAACGGCCGGGTTCGAGTTGATTCACGCGTCCAGCAGCACCGAATCAGACATCTCGAACTACGTCGATATCAAACGACACCTCTCGACTCCGAGCGGGAGACACACGGTCGATCTCATCGCGAAACGGCAGCCTTCATCGAACGTCAGCGAGTCTGCGGAAGATATTGGGACGCAGACGA
>SKKJ01000075.1 GCA_007121575.1 Natronomonas sp. | reverse complement strand
CAGCGAGCGAACCGCGCTCGGACGGGCGGGACGATCATCCGGTCGCGAGCTGCTCTCGCCGGAAAACGCAGACGCATCCGTCGTCGAAACGGTCAAAGACCGCATCATGGAGGACCGAGTGTTACTCGCCTGCTTACATTGCAAGGAGTGGGATCGAAGACAGACCGTCGAGCGCGTTCCGAACACGCCAGAGTGTCCGAAGTGTGGATCGACCCGAATCGCGACGTTGAATCCGTGGGCGGATGAGGTCCTTTCGGCGGTTCGAGCCACCGAAAGGGACACTGAACAAAAAAAGCAGACCGAACGAGCCTACAAGGCGGCAAGCCTCGTCCAGAGTCACGGTAAAAAAGCGGTTATCGCACTCGCTGCGCGGGGGGTCGGTCCACGCAATGCGGCCTACATTATCAACAATCACCGCGAGAACGAGATGGACTTTTATCGGGATATTATCGAACGAGAGCGACACTACGCCAAAACGAAGTCGTTTTGGGATTGAACTCGACGAACCGTTCTGAATCGATACGGAAACGTCGTTTTAACGGTTCGTCATCAGTTAAGATACCGGAGATTCAGCGTTACGTTGATGGGTGGATTGTCACCATCGCTATCGGATACGCTCCGAGAGAACTTCTAAAACGAGTGAATCTCAGAAATGGGTGATGTCTGATGAAAGCGCAACCACTTGGAATCGCGAGGCGGTCAATCAGACGTGTCGGTCGGCGGCGATGGCACTCAGTGCTGCTTCGATATGCCGTTCGTCGATACGGACTTCGTCGGCCCGCTCGGTCGCTTCTTCGGGTCCGAACTCGTCTGCGAGCTCTCGAATCGCACGCATCGAGGCGTCCCTGAGGAGGGCCTCGAGTTGTGCACCTGAAAGCCCGTCAGTCTCGACGGCCAACGCGTCTAAATCGACGTCCGTGCCCAGTGGTTTTCCTTTGGCGTGAACCGCGAGAATCTCGCGTCTGGCGTCGAGATCGGGAAGCGGGACTTCCACGTGTGCTTCGAGACGCCCGGGTCGAAGCAGTGCGGGATCGATCGCCTCCCGTCGGTTCGTCGCCGCCAAGACGATGAGGTTCGGGTTATCCGAGAGACCGTCGAGTTCGGCCAACAGCTGGGAAACGACACGTTCGGTCGCCTCGCTCGTCTCCCCGCGAGTTCCAACGATCGCATCGATTTCGTCGAAAAAGATGATGGCCGGTGCGGCCTGTCTAGCTCGGTCGAAGACTTGCCGGACGGCCTTTTCCGATTCGCCGACGTATTTGTCGATCAGTTCGGGGCCGGCAACGGAGACGAAATTCACGTCGCTCTCGCCAGCGAGCGCCCGCGCGAGAAGCGTCTTTCCGGTCCCCGGCGGACCGTACAACAAGATGCCGGTGGGTGGATCGGTGTTCGTCTCTTCGAACAGCGCACCGTAAGTGAGCGGCCACTCGACGGCTTCCGTCAGCAACTGTTTCGCCTCCTCGAGCCCGCCGACGTCATCGAAATTCGCGTGTGGCGTCTCGGCGACGTACTGCCGCATCGCGGAGGGATCGACGACCGTCAGCGCGGTTTCGAAATCGTCTTTCGTGACGGTAAGCTCTCCGCGGTTGTCACGGTCCCGGAGCGCCTCCATCGCGGCTTCGATCGCGAGCGAGTGAATATCAGCGCCGACGAAGCCGTGTGTTCTGGCGGCGAGATAATCGAGATCGACATCCTCGGCCAACGGCATCCCGCGAGTATGGACATCGAAAATCTCCCGTCGACCCGTCTCGTCAGGTGCGCCGATCTCGATCTCGCGATCGAACCGACCGCCCCGCCGCAGCGCCGGATCCAACGCGTCGACCCGGTTCGTCGCGCCGATCACGATCACTTGTCCGCGGGATTCGAGTCCGTCCATTAGCGTCAACAGCTGTGCCACGACCCGGTTTTCCATGTCGGCGTCGTCGTCGCGCGTGGACGCGATCGAATCGATCTCGTCGATGAAGACGACTGCCGGCTGGTTATCGAGCGCCCGCTCAAACGTCTCCCGAAGTCGCTCTTCGCTCTCGCCTTTATACTTCGAGACGATCTCCGGCCCGTCGATCACCTCGAAATGGGCGTCGACCTCGTTCGCGACCGCCTTCGCGATCAGCGTTTTGCCGGTTCCCGGGGGGCCGTACAACAACACGCCGGAGGGAGGATCAATGCCGAGCTTTCGGAACAGCTCCGGTTCCGACAGCGGCAGTTCGATCATCTCGCGGACCTGCTCTAACTCCTCGTCCAACCCGCCGATGTCTTCGTAGGTCACGTCCGGTGTCGAATCGGCCGCCGCATCAGCGGGGATCGATGAAGCGGGCTGTGATGACCGTGGCGTCGGTTCATCGCTCTCTTTGCGTTCGCGGACGCGCACAGTCGTGTTCCCGGAGACTCGAACGGTCCCTTCGGGACGCGTCTGAGCGACTGTCACCGTAACACCGGGACGTTCGAGCCGGACGGTCTCTCCGGTCTGTAACGGCCGATCACGGAGATCACTGGCGATCGCATCGAGAAGCTCATCGTCGGCGGCGACCGGTATCTCGACGATGACGCGGTCGGCCTCTGAAACGGAGATCGGGGCAACAGAGACGGTGTCTCCGATATTTACGCCCGCGTTTGTGCGGGTTTCGGCGTCGATTCGAACGATTCCGTCCGCGCCGCTGGCTGGCCAAACTTTCGCCACCGTTGGGCGTTCGCCTTCGATAACGACCGTATCACCGCTTAACACACCGAGTGCGCGCCTCGCAGATTCCGGCAGGCGAGCGACACCGCGTCCTGCGTCCCGTTTTTCCGCCCCTTTCACCGTCAATGTGACCTGCCGGGCCATACGTGCTCTCACGGTCGCCGCCCGCTTTACGGTTCCGCTGATGGCGATGGGTTCGGCAGTGAGATGTCCGGAATTCCCCCGTGGCTCATCCCAGAGGAGGGCAACGGTTATACGTTATCATATCTCACACACATACATGGTCGCAACCACAGAACGTGACGGGGCGACGTGGTACGAATGCGAAAAATGTGGCTTGTTGTTCGACGATCGCAACGACGCCGACCAGCACGAAGAGAACTGCGACGCTGAGGGGCCGAGCTATATCCAATAACTTGGTACCCCGACATACCCGATAACGACTACTGATCGTCCAACCGTTCTCGGTGGGTGTCCACTAATCGTGCCGCTTCTTCGTTGTTCTGTGTCGTTTGCCACCGGACCTGTGCGGCATCTCCATAGGCGAGTGCCTCCTTCAGTTCGTCACGCAACGGTCCAGAGTCGACAGAGAGAACCGTCCCGTTCTCATCACCGAGCTCGTATATCCCGTATCGGTCCGGAACGGATCCGATCGTCGAACGAGTAAGTGGCTCCCAGCCTTTTCGTAGCGGCACTACGCTGATTCCCCCGTGAGTTCATTCTCATCTTCGGTCTCCGTTTCATCCGCGGAAACGAGTTCATAAGATGCCTCACCTGTTTGGTCCTCGGCGAAGACTAACACCCGACCTCGAGCGGCCGACAGATCGGCACTCACTTCGATCCTGTAACCGTGGTTTTCGGCTTCGACTCCCGGGAACAGCGCCGTTTTCTCGCCCCGTTGGAGGATGACGCGTCCGACGCCGGTCGATCGGAGGATGTCATCGTGCGTGTTTCGGTCATTGACGTATACCATCACACCTTCGGTTTCACCGGGCGATGTAACGAGGACGTGAACGTCTCGGCCCGGAGGACAGACGACACTCCCTTCACGTTTTGCGGGAACGCCGTGATAAAACACAGAGCGCCCATCGATGTACTCCACTTCGACGCCTTGCGGATCGAGCGTTACGTGCAGTGTCTCTGGTGCGATGTCGCTGCGATCAGCCATCAACGGTCGTTCGACGCCCGCGCTGAAAAGGAAGATGGTTCCAGCCCCCGAGCCAGCACGGCATCTACCGAACCCTGGATGCGATAACGGTTTCGCCCGCTCGAATTCGCTGTCCCTTCTCGACGCGAACGTCTTCGATATCATACCCGGTGGGAAGTAAGACATCGGCTCGAGAACCAAACGAGATGTGGCCGATTTTATCGCCGCGTTCGAGCACGTTGCCGGGTTCAACGTACGGGTGGATTCGCCGGGCAACCGCTCCCGCGATGAGCGTTACGTCGAATCGATCACACTCGATCTGGACCCGTTCGTTGCGTTCTGATTCTTTCGTGAACGCCGGAAGGTGTTTACCGGGCGTGTGTTCGACGGCGCT
>SKKJ01000043.1 GCA_007121575.1 Natronomonas sp. | reverse complement strand
CTCGATCCGACGGTGGCGTCCGACGATCGGAGATGTCGATATTCTCGTCGCGAGCGACGACCACGAAGCGGTCATCGACACGTTCGAAGGATGGGACGAGGCAGACACGGTCATCGAAGCAGGGGCTAACAAAGCGTCAGTCCGGTCGAACGGAATGCGAATCGACCTCCGAGTCGTCGTTCCCGAGGAGTTCGGTGCGGCGCTGCAGTATTTCACGGGCAGTAAAGATCACAACGTGGCGGTCAGAAACCGCGCGATCGAGATGGGGCTCAAAGTCAACGAATACGGCGTCTTCGACGTGTCGGAGATCGACGATCCGGACGGGGGACAACGCGTCGGCGAACGTGTGGCCGGAGAAACGGAAGAGGGAGTCTACTCAGTGCTCAAGATGGCGTGGGTCCCGCCGGAACTCAGAGAGAATCGAGGGGAAATCGAGCGAGCTGCCGAAGAAGACCTCCCAGATCTCCTGACCGAAGCGGACATTCGAGGGGATCTCCATCTGCACACCGAGTACTCCGACGGTGAGGCGACGATCGAGGAGATGATCGAGGCGGCCGAAGCGTACGGCCACGAATACGTCTCGATCGCCGATCACGCCACCGGACCGGGGATGGTCGGCGGGGTCGGCCTCGACGACGAGGAACTGCTGGCGCAAGCCGAGGCGATCCGGTCGGTCGCGAACGATGCGAATATCGACGTGTTCGCCGGCGTCGAGGCGAACATCGGCTCAGCGGGCGAGATAAGCGTCAGTGACGACGTGTTGGCCGAGCTGGATTGCGTCGTCGCCTCGCCGCACAGCGGCCTCGACGGTGACGGGACCGAACGAATCGTGACCGCGATCGAACACCCGGAGGTGGACATTATCGGCCATCCGACGGGACGGCTGCTGAACCAGCGTCCGGGACACGACATCGACATCGAACGCGTCGCCGAAGCCGCGGCCGAACACGGAACCGCCCTCGAGATTAACGCCGATCCACATCGGTTGGACCTCCGATCGAGTTACGTGAAGGTCGCGATCGAAGCGGGCGCAATGATATCTATCAACACGGACGCCCACTCGACGAGCGGGTACGAGTACATGCGCTACGGCGTTCACACCGCCCGTCGAGGCTGGGCAGAGATCGAACACGTACTCAACTGTCGGGATGCGGATGGGATTCGAACGTTCCTCGCGAAATGACGGGTGGGGACGAAGCCGTTTCCGCGATAGGACCCGAAACGGACCGGTTGTTGTGTGACGTGATGCTCGGAAAAGCGGTGGTCTATCTGCGGCTCTGTGGATTCGATACCGCCTATGCCGGTGATCGAGGGATCGAGGATGACGATCCGATTGCGGCGATCGCCGAACGAGAATCCCGACGGCTCTGTACACGCGACGTCGAACTGGCGAATCGAGTGCCCAGTTCGATCCTGCTAACCGAACGTGAACTACCGGCACAACTCGAAGAGCTCCGAGCGGCGGGTGTCGTGCTCGAAGTATCCGAACGCCCGAAGTACTGTGGTCGCTGTAACGGCGAACTTCTGGCAGTCGCGGTCGATGAAGAGACGCCAGAGTACGCACCGAATCCGAACGAGATCGATTGTTGGCGCTGTCGGTCGTGTGAACAGATATTCTGGAAGGGAAGCCACTACGAACGGATGGCGGACACGATCGAATCGGTACATAAAAAGACTAACGGGTAACCGGGGTAACGTCACAGAACGATCAAGCGCCGAAGAAGCATTTGAATCGATGTCGACCGGCCGATACGAAATCGAATACCGAATTATTCGATCGAACGGGACGATTCGCTGGATCCCCGACCGCGAAATTCCGGTCTTCAACGAAAACGCAGAGCTCTATCGGCTCGTTGGAATCGCCGAAGACATCACCCAACGGAAAACACAGAGCCAGCAGTTGGCCGTCTTACACCGCATCCTTCGACACAACCTCCGGAACGATCTGACCGTGGTTTCAGGTTACGCCGAGTTGATCGAAACGATCGCGGGCGATGAAGCGAAAGAGTACGCGAAAACGATTCGTGCGACGAACGATCGCCTCATCGACCTCGCAGAAAAGCAGCGACAGATCGTGACTAAGCTTGAATCGTCATCGCGACCGAGCGTCGTCGAACTCTCGGCGCTCTTACAGCGAGTGAAACGGACGGTGGTCGAAACGTTTCCGACCGCGGATATCACGATACGGATCGAATCCGAGACGAAAATCGGATTCCGTCTCAGATAGAGCTCGCGATACTCGTGTTCGTGACGAACGCGATCGAGCACACCGACGTCGAACCGCCCTGTGCGGGCGTGATCGCACGGACGAGAGACGAGGAAGTCATAATACGGATCGTCGATACCGGACCCGGGATTCTCGATATGGAGATCGACGTATTGGGACACCGAGAAGGGCCCCTCTTTCACGAGAGAGGGGTCGGCCTCTGGATCGCCTACTGGACGATCGCCCATACGGGTGAGTCACTCGAGTTCGAAGAGAACACCCCACGAAGGAATATCGTAACGGTTCGCGTGCCCCGGGATACAGAGATCCAGAGGCCAGTGGAAAACAACCCGAATTAGGTGGTGTTCGGCGACCACTGCTCGCAGGCGTCCATATCGTCCATCGCCTCGCTGTGAAGCCCACAGTACGGAACGAGTCCGCTATCGGTTCGAGCGTACCGAAAGTGCGAGCAGTTCCCACAGTACTGATCGTTCGCCGGTTCACGTTGCGGCTCATCGACGAATTCCGCGTCGTCACTGCCGACGGGCTCTCGAACCGAACGGGTCGCCGTCGAGCCACCGTCGGTCGCGCTTGCAGGCCCTCGGTTTCGCGCCGTGTTTGACCGTGACGCACCGCCGCGCGTTGCGGACGAACGGCCGACGTTCTCCCGGTTCGTCTGTGTTTCAACCGAACCGTCGGGGGTCGATCCCAGTACGCCGATGCCACCGAGCGTTCCGCGCAACTCGTCGTTCGAGACTTCGACGATCCGGGTCTCGCCGGCTTTCGTGATCTCCAGCGAGATCGTTCCGCCGGGGTCGTTCCGCGCTTTGAAGTTCGCGACGGCGGTGAAAAGCGACCACGTCGTCAGGATCGTCCCTGCGAAGTACGTGGCCGCGACGACGAGGGTCATCGTCGTATTTCCGGACCCGCCCACCCAATCGACGGGATACCAACGAACGAACAGTACGAGACCGAAGAGGCTGATCACCGCACCGACAGCGGCGGTGACCTGCAACCCTCTGGATGCCCGTGGGAGGGCGACCATCGTCCCGACGAGGACGGCAGGGAATCCGAGCCCACCGAGCACGCCCGCGAGTTCACGCGATTGGTACAGATCAAGGCCGAACCACGATCCGAGCTCGGTCGAAGCGACAACGAGACCAGCGGTGACGAGGACCACACCGACCCCAAATAGCGCGACACCGGCGTAGAGCCGCCGGAGGCCGGCCCCGCTGTTTCCCCTGTAGACCTCCGTGAGGCTAGCCATGCGCGGGGCTACGACCGCATCCTACAAAACACTACGTCAGACGTTCGCAAGACAATGGGTCTAAAATCAGTTTGTGGCGCTTAACGCTCGCGTATGTGGTCTTCGGCGGCTTCGAGTGCGGCGTCGGCGTCGAACTCATCGATGATCCGTTCGAGCGTTTCGGGATCGGCATCCGCGAGTGCGTTGGCGTGAGCGGTCATGTTCGGCACCGCACGAAGGAGGTTATCGACGATCGGAACGGTCGCCGACTGTGCCGATCTCGACAACGGGTTGAGGTCGATGACGAGTTCGGTTTTGCCCATGTCAGCGAGCGCCGCCGCGCGATCGCCGTCTTCGAGCGGAACGAGGACGACATCTGCGTCACCGATACCGTTTGCATCGACTTTCGCGCGTTCGTGGTCCAACCCTGGTATCCGGCCATCGGCGGTTAACCCCTTGACGTTCTTAGCCCCGTGTTCACGCAGATGGTCGGCGATCCGTTGCATTCGTTCGTCGGTCCGGTTGAACAGGTTGATCTCGATGTCCGCGCCGGTCGCTTCGGCCAGCGTAACCGTCTCACCAGGTGCGAGCGCTGCGACGTTGCCGTTCACCGAAAGGACCGGGTGGTCGGCTCGGAGGAGGTAGGCGGCGGCGGCTCGTTCGGCCGCGTCAGCGCTCGGGAGCGTCGTCTCCCCGAGCAGATAATCGAACGCTTCGCCGCGGCCCTGTGCGATAAGCCCCTGTTTCGAGGTGATGCCGAGATCGACACCGTCTTCGATCCGATGCCGGGTCAATAAAGATTCATACCGTGGGTGCGAT
>SKKJ01000004.1 GCA_007121575.1 Natronomonas sp. | reverse complement strand
TACCGACGAGTTCGATCCACTCTCGAGTATCGAGGTTCCAGTTGCGTCCAATGGCGAATTTCGTATCAGTGCTCATATAGATCGAAGGTCATGGATGGTCGTGCTCGAGTATGCCCGTATTCGCCCCGTAAGCATCGGCCAGGACGTTGCTTTCGAGGAACGAGACGGTGTCCCCGTGATGGTACAGTTCCCGGTTGAGACAGGCCACCGAGTTGACGTGTTTGGTGAGGACACCGATATCGTGCTCGATGAGGATGATCGTGATCCCGTCGTCGTTGAGTTCGTCGAGCAGATCGTAGAACCGCTCGACGGAATCGGCATCGATTCCGACGGTCGGCTCATCGAGTGCGAGCAAGTCGGCTTCGGATGCCAGCGCGCGGGCGATATAGGCACGCTGGCGCTGCCCGCCCGAGAGATTGCTGATCCGTCGGTTCGCGAGATGGGAGATGTCGACCGTTTCGAGCGCGTTCTCGATGATCTCGTGGTCTTCATCGTCCAGCGGCCATAGCCCGGCGTGGGCGTATCGACCCATCCGAACGACTTCGCGGACCGTGATGGGCATCATCGAGTCGGCAGTCGTCGCCCGCTGGGAGACGTATCCTAACCGGGTGCCGTCTCTAAACTCCGCCGCCGGCGTCTCGAACAGTTCGACGGTTCCCGAGTCCGGTTCCTCCAGCCCGAGCATGATCTTCAGGAGCGTCGTCTTTCCCGATCCGTTCGGTCCGATTAACCCGAGAAAATCGCCTGATTTGATCGAGAGCGAAACGTCTTCGATGACGGGTTGTTCGTCGTAGGCGAACGTGACGTTCTCGACGGAGATTGCAGTGGTCATAACGACGGTGTTTCAGCGGAGATTTCGATGGTCATAACGACGGTATCCGGCTGGCTGTATCGGAGCTATTCATCCACGCTATCCAAAGCTTTCGACACGGCTACGCTACTCGGACTCCGCTTTCAGCGCCGTTTCAATCGACGGGAGGTTCAGCTCTCGGAAGTGATCGATATATCCCCAATCTGGCTCCATTTCGATGCTCGAATCGATCTCGGGGCTGCCGTCGATCTGCGTTTCGACCGGCGAGAGTGGAAGGATCTCCGCGCCGGTTTCGTCGGCGAGGTTTCGGGCGAGTGTCGCCGGTTCTCCGACGTCATAGAGGACGTGGTCGATCCCGAACTCCTCGATCAACTCTTCGACCTGTTGGACATCCCGTGGAGAGGCCGCATCGTCGGGCGAAGTGCCGACCGGCGAGTAGATATCGAGCCCATACCGACGGTGCCACCACTGGAAAGAGTCGTGCGTACCGACGACGATCTCGTTGAGTTCCGCTCGATCGACGATCGATTCGAAATCCTCGTGTAAGGCTTGCAGTTCCTCATTGAACGCCTCGGCATTGGCTTCGTAATCGTCGGCGTGTTCAGGATCGATTTCGCCGATCCCCTCGGCAATGTTCAACACACCGTTTTGACACTCGATCGGATCCATCCACCAGTGTTCGTCGTTGTCCTCGGCCGGGCTGTCGAAGAACTCGATTCCCTCCGAGGCCTCGATGACGACGACGCCCTCATCTCGGAGGAGTTCGGCCGCGTCGTCCTGCCAACTCGAAAAGTCGCGGAGATAGACGAAGCCGTCCGCCCGGTCCAGTTCCTGTACCGTTCCGGGTTCTGGGTTCCAATCGTGACCGTGTTCGCCGACCGGGACGAGGTCGATCACGTCCATATGCTCGCCCGCGACCTGCCGGACGAAATCCCACACGGCTGGCATCGTGGCGAACACCGTAAACGTGCCGTCGCCGTTCTCCTCTTGTGGGTTCGAGGTTCCAGAGGAGTTCGAACCACCGGATCCGCGCTGGGGATCCTCGCCGAGACAGCCGGCGAGTCCGGCGGCGAGCCCACCCAGACCGGCGAGCGTCGCGCGTCGCGTGAGACGAGAAGACGGCGAACGGCGATTCATCGTATCATCAGTCATTACGACGTAGTTGGCCGAGGTAACTAATATATGTGTTGATACAAGAAAAAAGATTAGACTAGTCTAAATAATATGGGCGCTATCAAATGTGCTCGGAGGAAGAGCTTCGTTGACGAATCAATATTTTAAATAGTTTATAAATGCCGAACTGACGCTCTTTTGACGTGATAGAGAGCGTAGATAGAGTATAGGTGATGAAAGAATAATACATAAATAGTATATAAATAGTATATAAATACGGCCAAGCGGCCACCGGAGATCGAGCGTTCGATCCCCCAATCGCTCAGAAAGCGTCGGTCGGCTATATAAAACCAGCCAGAAACGAACGAGCGAATCGTTCAATCCAACAGTCCGTATCCCTTTTTAAAGAGATACACGTCGAGCGCGATCACGGCGGCCGTAAAGCCGGTCAACACGGCGAGCGAAACGAGCGGATCGACCTCTTCGTACCCCAAAAAGCCGAATCGGACGCCGTTGACCATGTAGACCATTGGGTTTAAAAGCGAGAGCAGGCGGTACAGCGGCGGTAAGATCTCCAGCGAATAAAAGACCGCGCCGAAAAAGACCAACGGTCGGAGAATGAACTGATTCATCACCGTGAGGTCGTCGAAGTCGTTCGCGATCAGTCCGCCGACGACACCTAACGAGGCGAACAGCATCGGAACGACAAGCATAAACGCGGCGAGATACAGCGGCTCTGCCACCGGCACCGGTGTAAAGACGAGTCCGATCCCGACGATGATGAGCCCGACAACGATCCCGCGAAGCGCGGCCGCGAATATATACGCGAGCACCATCGACGTGTACGAAAGCGGTGACGTGAGCGTTTCGTGGATATACTCGTTCCAGCGACCGTGGAAGATCGAAAACGACGCGTTCTCGAAGGCGTTCGAGATCGTCCCGAGGACGACGAGTCCGGGCAGTAAGAAAACGATGTAGTCAAAACCGGCGATGTCGTCGATTCGCTGACCTAAAATGACGCCGAAGACGGCGAAATACAGAACGTTCGTGATCGCCGGCGGCAAGAACGTGTTCGTGGGGCGGCGAACGAACCGAAGGATTTCGCGGCGAAGCAACGAACGAAACCCGACGCCGAACGTGCCGTTTCGTCCGAGCTGGTCGGAACGGTCAGTGTCCGTGCTCACTGAATCACCCCCAGTTGTTCGGCCTCCTCATCGATCCGAGTCATGTCGACGAACACCTCCTCTAACGAAGCCCGCCGGATGTCGAGATCGAGTACCTCATACCCCTCGTATTCGAGCGAGCGGAGCAGGTCCGGGATGATCTGTCCGCCGCCCTCCGCCGTGACGACCAGCGAACTTCCGTCCACTCGCGTATCGACGATTCCGGGGATGTCGAAGGTCGGCTCGGTCGCCGGCGGCTCCGAGAGCGTCAAAAACACCTCGTCGGTGCCGCGAGATCGCAGCTCTTCGGGCGTCGCCACCTCAACGATTCGGCCGGAATCGACGATCGCGACCCGATCGCAGAGCCGCTCGGCCTCCTCGATATAGTGTGTCGTGAGCAGGATCGTCGTTCCGTCGGCGTTGAGCCGTTCGATGACACGCCACAGATCCCGTCGGAGTTGGACATCGACGCCCGCAGTCGGCTCATCGAGAATGAGCAACTCCGGATCGGTAACGAGCGCCCGAGCGAGAAGGAATCGGCGTTTCATCCCGCCGGAGAGCCAATCGAAGCGGGTATCACGTTTGTCCCAGATACCGACAGTTTTTAACGCCTGTTCGGCTCGTTCGGCAGCTTTCGCGCGTGAGACGCCGTGATATCCCGCTTTGTGCTCTAACACTTCGTGGATCGGGAAGAACCGATCGACGTTGAACTCCTGTGGAGCAAGCCCGATTCGATCACGCGCCTCTCGGTAGTCGTCCTCGACATCGAAGCCGAACACTTCGGCCGTCCCACCGGATTTTCGAACCAACCCGACGAGGATGTTGATAAACGTCGTTTTGCCGGCGCCGTTCGGGCCGAGCAGCCCGAAGAACTCCCCACGATCGACCTCGAAGCTCAACCCATCGAGCGCTTGGACATCGCCATACTCCTTGCGTAACCCGTCAGCGCGTATCGCCGGCTTCATACGAAATAAGGCGGTCGGAAGGCGGTTAAGAGTGCTGAAGCGCGCGGCTATCGAGCGATGAACGCAGAAAGCGCCGAGGGTGAGATTTGAACTCACGTGTCCGTGAGGACAGTAGATTTCGAATCTACCGCCTTGGCCGGGCTAGGCTACCTCGGCTCGTCCGTATGTCGGACGGTGTCGAGTTTATGCGTTTCGGTCTATCGGACTCGGACGTGGCGTTCGGTTCCCCTCAATCGAGCGTGGGCGTC
>SKKJ01000051.1 GCA_007121575.1 Natronomonas sp. | reverse complement strand
GCGGATACGCGGTTGAATCCGATCTCGCTCACTGCGAAGATGAGGGATTCCGTCCCGATGCTGACCCATCAGCGGTCTCACAAAAAGCGAAAGACCGCGGTCGAACCCAGATGGGCTCGCTCGGTTCCGGAAATCACTTCCTTGAAGTTCAACGGGTCGCGGACGTATTTAACGACACAATCGCCGAAGCCTACGGTCTCGAAGCAGGGCAGATCGTTGTTTTGATTCACTGCGGTTCCAGAGGGCTCGGCCACCAGACCTGTAACGACTACCTCCGAAAGATCGAGAAGGCTCACAGCGGATTGCTCGCACAGTTGCCCGACCGAGAGCTCGCCGCTGCCCCATCGGGTTCACAACTCGCCACGGCGTACTACGGCGCGATGTGTGCGGCGATCAATTTCGCGTGGGTTAATCGACAGCTCATCACGCATCGAACCCGGACGGTGTTCGCGGATATATTCGACGAACCGTGGGAAGATCTTGGAATGGAGCTGCTCTACGACGTCGCACATAACATCGCAAAGAAAGAGAATCATACCGTCGATGGTGAAGAGATCGAACTCTACGTCCACCGGAAAGGCGCAACTCGTGCCTTCCCTGCAGGACATCCAGACGTTCCGAAGGCGTATCGAGATGTCGGACAGCCCGTGATCATCCCGGGAAGCATGGGGGCCGGTTCGTACGTTCTCTGCGGCGGCGCTGAATCGCTGAATATCTCGTTCGGATCGACGGCACACGGCGCTGGCAGACTGATGAGTCGAACGCAGGCGAAAAACGAGTACTGGGGAAGGGACGTACAGGACGACCTTCGAAAACGAGACGTGTACGTCAAAGCCCAGACCGGATCGACGATCGCCGAGGAGGCTCCCGGCGTCTACAAGAACGTAGACGAAGTCGTCCGCGTCTCCGATGAGCTCGGAATCGGAGATAAAGTCGTTCGGGTCGAACCGGTCTGTAATATCAAAGGCTGAACGGCCGGTGATCTATACGAACTGCTGTCGTCTCCCGGTTACTGCTGGTTCGTACAGCCGACGCCCGGTGAATCGTTACACCAATCCGTCTCAAACATGCTTGAGTGCGAAAACGAGACGACGAGGCTGTCGACGCCGGTGAGTGGACTATCGCTTCCGGCTCTCTGCCTCGCTAGCGACCGATACCCCCGCATCGTTCTCTCCGATCGCTGCCATCACTCGCTCGTGGAACTCCTGAAGCACGGCCGATTCGTCCTCCGCGAGGACGACGTCGCTCGCCATCAGCGTCGCCAGTCCGAACGCCAGCGGTGTCGGCGAATCCACTCGCGTGGTAACGAGATCGATATCTCCTGCCCTCATATCGGTGGTGAACCTCTCGATCGCTTCGACGTTGAGTTTGTCTTCGAGAATCTCTCGATAGGTCTCTTCGATCACGGCGAATTTCGGCTTATCCTCGGCGAATCCAAGGAGCATTTCGCTCGAAACCTGCTGTTGACTCGCTGATTTTTCGTATCCTTTGTATCGTTTGAGAATCATGAGCGATCGAGTCGCGTTAATACGGAAATACCGTTTGAGCAAATCGGTTCCCGAAAGCGCCGACCGGAGATTCTCACGGACGTTCTCCGGTTCGAGGTCTCGGAGGAGCGATTCGATGTCTACCTTTCGATTCAGCGGCATCGAGAGTGTGAACCCGTGGTCTGCGACCGCGACTTTGACATTCGCGTTCGCCCGTTGTGCACAGCGATACGCGAGCAGTCTCGAGAGTCCGTCGTTGAACCGGCGACCGTAGTTCGCGTGGATATAATAGTTCCGTCGGTACGCATCGCGGTCGAGTTCGATCTCGATCGTGAGGCGATCGCTCGTCGAAATACTCTCCATCCCTGCGTATCGACGCTGTGCGTCGAACATTCGCGTGAGTCCGCGGACGGAGTTCTCATCGAGCGGAAGCTCTCGGAGCCACCGTCGGACCGCCGGCGGCCCACGCGAATCGAGACGTTCCAGAAGCTCTCGTTTGAATTCGAGGATTTCACACCCGAGGTCGTACGAGAGCGGCAACCGCTCCGAAAACCACGATGGAACTGTCGGACGGTCGTTCGTCGGATCGACGTACACCTTCGAGCCACGCCGATACCGGTATTCGTAGCGTTCACCACCGAGAACGAAGACATCGTCGGCTTCGAGTGTATCGAGATAGGACTCATCGAGCTGCCCTATCCACTCGCTGTCCGATCGGGTAAACACCTCACAGCTGAACGAATCGGGGATCGTCCCGATATTCGTCATATAGATAACGCGGGCCAATCGCCCTCGCTTTCCGACGAGCATTGTTCCCGGATCGAATTCATCGTAGTGATGTTCACCGCCGGGTGGATCGTTTTCGTCTCGCCAGACTTTCGCATAGACGTTCTTATCCTCCATCCCTTCGTAGTCGGCAGTTAAATATCGAAACAGTGACTCATACTCCTCATTGGTGTAGTTTCGATAGGGATAAGCACTCTTGAGAACCGATCGAATTTCAGCGTCCGGGAGCGGGCCGTTAATCGCCATCCCATAGACGTGTTGAGCGGCGACGTCTTGGGCGTTTTCGGGAATGAATACACGGTCGATGAACCCCTCTTCGGCTTTTTTCACCATGACGGCACACTCGACGAGCTCGTCTCGGTCCAGCGCGATAATCCGACCGGTGACGGTCTGACCGATTCGATGCCCTGCCCGTCCGACACGCTGGAGCAGCGAAGCGACACTTTTCGGAGAGCCGACCTGCACGACGAGATCGATATGCGGCATGTCAATTCCCAGCTCGAGTGACGTCGAGGTCGTCACAACATCGAGTGTGCCGTCCTTTAGCTGTTGTTCGATTGCCATTCGGCGATCCTTCGAGAGCGAGCCGTGATGACACCCGGAGTTCGATTCGTCGTACTCGCTCCGCTCACGCAGGTTGTGAAGGACGCGTTCGGCACCCGATCGGGTATTCGTAAAAACGAGTGTGTTTGTGTGTTCGGCGATGAGACCGTCTAATTTCTCGTAGAACCGATCTGTGAGAACGGCTCTCGGTGTCTCTATCAAATCGTCCGCCGGGCAGTGTAGTTCGAGATCGAACTCTCGAACGAAACGTGCGTCGACCACCTCATACTCTCTGGGGTGCCAACGTTCGTTCTCGCCCATCCCGTCATCCTCTTTGTCGCTGCCGGGTGAGCCACCGACCAGGAACTCACCGATCGTCTCAAGCGGTTCGACGGTCGCCGAACAGCCAATTCGAGTCGGTGAGTCCACACAGAGGCGTTCGAGTCGTTCCAACGAGACGGCTAGATGCGTACCGCGTTTGTTCGAAGCGAGCGAGTGAATCTCGTCGACGATGACGTATTCGATCGTCTCGAGCTTCCGTTTGAATTTTGGGCTGTTAAGCAAGATCGCGAGCGTCTCTGGCGTCGTATTAAGAATGTGCGGTGTCTCTTCGAGCATTCGTTGCCGCTCGTAATCGCTCGTGTCACCGTGTCGAATCGCGTGTCGAATCTCGATGGAGTCACCACGCTCTTCGAGCAGTTGGGTGAGCTCTTCGATCGGCCGAGTCAGATTTCGATGGATGTCGTTTGCCAGCGATTTCAACGGTGAGATGTAGAGACAGTAGACGCTGTTTTCGAGACCGCTTTCGTCCGTCCGTTCGCGCTTGAGTAGTTCGTCGATAATCCCGATGAACGATGCGAGGGTCTTACCGCTGCCCGTCGGCGCACAGACGAGCGTATTCGTTCCCTCCTTTATGTGTGGGATCGCACCTTTCTGTGGCGGGGTGAAGAGACCACCGTTCTGCGGAATGAATTCGCCGAATCGCCCGATCCACCACGTCCGTATCTCCGAACTGAGTCGCGAAAACGCGTCGAGATCGTCGATTTCGACCGATTCAGCGTCGTACGCAAACCCGTGTTCGGAGAGACGCTCTCGTACGGTCGTTCCCATCGGCGCCTCTTCACTCATCTATCCACTGGTAGGTGTCCAATCGGCAAGTGAGTTTGGCTCGGTCGACCACAGTACACTTGTCCCGTGACGTTGCAGTAAATCGTATGCGCGTGACATTTCTCGGAACTGGAGCGGCGATGCCGACCGGGGAACGATTCCAGACCGGATTGCTCCTCGAAGATCCAGACGGCGACGCGGATCCGATGATAGTCGATTGCGGAAGTGGTGTCATCCACGGTCTCGCTGCGACGAGCGTCGGATATGAAGGAATCGAGACGGTTCTCTTGACGCATCATCACCTCGATCACGTCTCGGATCTCATGGCGCTCTTGAAAGCTCGATGGTTAGCTGGTGAAGCCGAACTTGAGATCGTCGGTCCCGCCGGTACAGAAGAACTCGTCGAAGGGTTACTCTCCGTTC
>SKKJ01000206.1 GCA_007121575.1 Natronomonas sp. | reverse complement strand
GAAGTCGCCGTCGTCGGCATCAATCCGAACGACGCGGACGAATATCCGGACGACTCCTTCGCGAAGATGGTTGAATACGTCGAACGCGGTGACATCGATATCACCGCGTATCTTCGCGATGAAACGGGAGCCGTTGCGAAAGCGTACGGAGCTGTCTGCACGCCGGATCCGTTCTTGTTCCGAAACGAGGACGACGTCTTCCGGTTGGCGTATCACGGTCGGTTCGACGACGCGATGAACCCCGACGATGACCCGTCCGGAGAACCCGGCTTCGAGATGCGTCAGGCGATCGACGCACTCCTCTCTGGCGAAGAGATAGATGAGACGTTTCGGCCCTCTCGAGGCTGCTCGATAAAGTGGCACGAGTAGAGATGCTGCAGCGGCACGTGTAGATCGTCGACTAATTTTTGTATCGTCGCCGTGAGAAACAGCCGTGAACCGCCGCCTCGGCTACCTTTCGTTGCTTGCCTCGCTCGTTTGTTTACTCGGGTCCGGTGCCATCTCCGGCTTCGAGGGGGAACTGATCTCCGGCGAGCTGTTCGGTCTGGAATTGCACACACTGTTGTCACAGGCGCTTTTGATTGCAGCGATCTCGTTCGGCACAATCGGTGGCTATCTCGTTATCTCGCAGTTCCTTCTCTCTCGAACACACGAGAAGCGGCGTAAACACAATCTCCGAAATCTACTCAGATTCATTTTTATCGTGCTTGCCGTCATCGGGATACTCGGCGCGTTGACACAGCAGTACGTCGGCGTACTCTTTTCGCTCGGTATCGTTGGGTTCGCGATCACGTTCGCGCTGCAACAGCCGCTATTCTCGCTTATCGGTTGGGTGTATATCATGGTCAAACGGCCATACGAAGTCGGCGATCGGGTCGCGATAGAAGGCTCGAAAGGCGACGTCGTTGATGTGGATTTTTTCGTTACGACACTCTGGGAGATAAACGGCGAGTTGGTCTCCTCGAATCAGCCCTCCGGGCGTGTGATCACTCTGCCGAACAGCGTCGTTCTCTCCTCGCATGTGTACAACTACTCGTTTCGCGATTTCCCCCACGTTTGGAATGAACTCTCGATTCAGGTCGCATACGAGACTGATCTCGAGTTCACACGACAGTTGATGATCGACGTCGCCGACGAATACCTCGGCGCAGAGATGGAGCGAGCGATCGAGCGATACCGGCAGCGACTCGCAGAGACACCCGTTGAACTGGAAGTGAAAGAGCGTCCGTCAGTAAACGTGCGGCAAGAAGAGTCGTGGGTCGAACTTCGACTCCGATACCTCGTTCACCCACGGCGCGGCCAACGGGTCCGAAACGAACTTTACGAGCGACTCCTCATGCAATTGAACGAACATCCCGACCGGGTTTCGTTCCCGGTCAGTCGAAGCCGGTGATACCAATGACTGTTCCAACAGCCCTCGAAAAATTCGCGACGACGATCGGTCCGAAACCGGACGAGATCCTCCTTGAGATGAACCGTCGAGCCGAAGAGATCGCGTTTCCAACGGTCGGCCCCGCGGTGGGTGGGTGGCTTCAACAACTCGCTGCGCTGGTCGAGGCCGAACGGGTCTTCGAGTTTGGCTCTGGGTTCGGCTATTCGGCATACTGGTTTGCACGAGCCGTGCCCGCCAACGGAGAGATCGTTCTCACCGAGGTGGATGAAGCCGAACTGCAAGCCGCCCGAACGTATCTCGATCGCGGTGGATACATCGATCGAGCCACGTTCGAACACGGTGACGCACTCGAGATCATCAACGAGTACGACGGACCGTTCGATATCGCCCTGATCGACAATGAAAAAGACAGATACGTCGAAGCGTTCGAATCAGTCCGCTCGAAGGTTCCCGTTGGTGGGCTCATCGTCGCCGACAACGCGATCCGGGGGCCATTCGAGTTCGAAACGCTTCGCCGCCTGTTACGCGGTGAGATCGACCCGACACGGCACGATACACGCGAGATCGAATCGGCAAACGGAATCGCGGCCTATATTGACCATGTTACGACACAGGACTCGTTCGAAACCACGCTCTTACCGCTCGGTGAGGGGGTATTAATTAGTCGACGCCAGCCGTGATCGAGGTTCAACTTCCGGCCTTGTAAAGAATGAAGTCACAACCGATCGTATCGATCGCATATGCCTGGAGGAACGGATCAGACCCTACGACCATTCTTGTGGCGTGCAGCGAAACTCTATCCCGATCAGGAGATCGTCTCACGGACACACCAAGGTATCGAACGGTACACTTACAGTGAGTACAGCGATCGGATCGCCCAGTTAGCCAATGCGCTCGACGAGTATGGGATCGAACGGGGCGACCGCGTCGGCACGTTCTGTTGGAACCACCATCGTCACTTCGAGACGTATTTCTCCGTTCCTTCGATAGGTGCACAGTTGCATACGATCAACCCGCTATTGCCCGATGAACATATCCAATACATCGTCGATAACGCGGACGATCAACTCATCTTCGTCGATCCATCATTAGCACCGAAGCTTGCTGACGCAGCCACTGATGCTCCAGAATTCGACGGTATCGATTTCGTCGTTATGGATGATCGCGAGTCTGATGCACTCGATGCGACACCGTATGAAGCGTTTATCGACGGTCATGGAACGACGTACGAATGGCCTGACCTCGATGAAACACAACCCGCAGGGATGTGTTATACCTCCGGGACGACCGGCAACCCGAAAGGCGTAGAGTACACCCAAAAAATGCTGTGGAGCCATACGATGATGACGTTGACGCCACAGGGATTACCGATGGAGGACGACGATGTCGTTATGCCAGTGGTTCCGATGTTTCACGTTAACGCGTGGGGGATGCCGTTTACGGCGACGGCCGCCGCTGCAAAACACGTCTATCCCGGACCATCTCCCGATCCGAAAGACCTCGCCCACCTCATCGAAAACGAGGGCGTCACCATCACCGCGGGTGTTCCGACCGTTTGGCTCGGATTGATGGAGTACGTCGAAAACAACGATATCGACCTCTCATCGCTTGATACGCTCGTCGTCGGCGGCTCAGCCGCACCCGAATCGATGATCAGGTGGTTCGATAATCGAGGCGTCGAAGTGCTCCACGCGTGGGGGATGACGGAGATGTCGCCGATCGGTACCGTTGCACATCTCAAATCCGAACTCGAAGAGGAAGACTACGAAACGCAACTCGACCATCGAGCGAAACAGGGATTGCTCATTCCTGGGCTGGAGATGAGAGTCATCGACGAGAACGACGAGGAAGTCGCGTGGGATGGCGAGGAGTTCGGTGAACTGTGGGTCCGTGGTCCGACGGTCACGACCGAGTATTTCAAGCGCCCGGACGCAACCGAAGAGGACTTCGAAGATGGATGGCTCAAAACCGGCGACGTGGTGACGGTTGATGAAGAGGGATATATCAAGATCGTCGACCGTGCGAAAGACGTTATCAAATCCGGTGGTGAATGGATCTCGTCCGTGGAGCTCGAAAACGCGATCATGGCACACGAAGGCGTTTCCGAAGCCGCCGTCGTTGGTGTTCCCCACGAAAAGTGGCAAGAGCGACCGGTCGCGTTCGTCGTTCCAACCACTGCTGCAGCGACCGAAACGCTCGATGAAGAGATTATGGATCTGCTGCGATCGGAGTATCCGAAGTGGTGGCTTCCCGACGCGATCGAGTATCTCGACGAAATTCCGAAAACGGCGACTGGGAAGTTCTCCAAGAAGGATATTCGGGATCAATACTCCGATCAATCGCTCGTTGAAGCTACCGCGCCCGAAGACGCTGCACCCGATAACGAGTAACCATCCCAACGGGTAGTTTAACCCATCCGTTAAGCGCTACCGAGGCGCTTTGCGAGTTAGAATATCGCAAAGAAGTCGCTAAATACGACTAGCGCGATCCCCGCCAATATAACGAGAGTTAAGAATATAACAATAATTTTTAATATTTTTTTACCCATCGCCGCGTCTTCCGCTGTTCTAGCCGAACTCATGAGTGGTTAATATGGATAATTCACCCACTTGAAATTTTTGGATTGGTTGAGCCATCGCAGATGAACCCGGAATTCGGAACGGCACAACAGCCGTAAACTCCTCTCCGTTTAAATACCATTGGTTACGACGACAAACAGTATTATATCCGGTCCCAGAACAATTATATAACTCCAGCGTTCAGATACGTACTCAAATCACGAGTTGAGTAACTTCACACATACATGGTAAAACGACCCAATTAGCGAGGTACAGATGTCCTCAACACTCGAGAACAACGATGCGGAAAAGACGAGCGAAGAACAATCGTCGACTGAGATCACACCGGATGTGGAGCAGTCTGCGAACGATGTCGAGCTAGAATCATCGATGAAAGAG
>SKKJ01000099.1 GCA_007121575.1 Natronomonas sp. | reverse complement strand
ATGGTCGGGAGGCGGTCGAAAAACGGGATCTTCCGATAGAGATACGAGTCGTGTTTCACCTCGTCGTTGAAGCCTCGATAGAGCAGCAACTGCCCCAGTGTCGCCGAAAGGACACAGAAGAGACCGACGAGTGCGGTCACGGGCAACCCAGGATTCGAAACGACGACGTAGAGGATGAAGAGCACGGAGGGGTGAAGCAGCTTTCCGATCAGGAGTCCCTCGACGAAATAGAACCCGACGAGCAACGGTGCGCCGACCGTGAGAAGCAGTTGTTCGACCGTTGTATTCGCGTTCATTTGGTGAGGGCGGTTCGCGTTATCGAGCGTTCGTGCGCGAACGAGTTAAAGGTGGCATACAAACGAGCACAACAGCAAATGAGCTTAGACGCCGGTCGAATACCGCAAAATGCCGGCGATGCCGCCGAACGCCGTCAGGAGCTGTTCTCCCTTCTCGAAGTCCGTCGAGATGAACTTCATATCGGAGCCGCGCTGTTCGGCCAGTTCCATCAGGTGATCGATCGCGTCTTCGCGTTCGATGACTTCGCCCTCGGTTCCGTTCTCACAGGTGTGTGTCGGCGTGCTTTTACGCCGGTCGATGAGTTCGAACTCCTCGCGGGGACCGCAATCGTAGGTGACGACGTCCTTTCGAAGGTCCTCGCTGATCAACAGCCGGTCGACGGCACCCATCATGAGGTTCTGGCGGGTCGCATCGAACCCGTACGTGGCCTTTCCGCCGTCGTGTAGCTGTTCGAAGAACTCTTCCATCTCGGCTTTGTCCTTCATCACCTCCGACTCGGCGAGGACGTCGCCTGCCGCATCGACGAGATCGTACAGCCCGGATTCGTCCGTGTAGGAGACGTCGAATTTCCCGAGGACTATATCCCCGATCTCGTGGTGGAGATACTCGCCGTCGAGAAACTCGTCTTTCGTCGGCGAGGGGCCGCCGACCAACACGCCGTCCATCTCGTGGCGTTTCGGCACGAACAGTTCGTTCGCCATGCCCGCGACTTCCTGATAGAAGTTATCGATCGCTTCGAGCCGCAGTCTGGCGAACCGTTGGGCGGACTGGCCACCCTTCCGCTGTTTGCCGGGGACGAGCGAGGAGGCCGATTTGACGGGTTCGACCCGTTTGCCTTTCAGCCAGCCGACGTTCGCCTCCCGGCGATCGAGGACGACGAGCCCGTAGAGGCCCTTATCCCCGAGCATCTCTTGGAGCGGCTCGGTCAGAAAGTGCGAATCGCAGTGATAGCGGAACGACTCGATCGGATCCGGGGGGGTTTCCAGCACTTCGGTGACCATCGTCGTCTGTCCGCCACCGGAATCGACCGCCCCCGAAAACAGCACCATCCCTTTTTCGGGCGGGAAGTTGCCGTAGTATTTCAGACGGTCCTTGATGCTTTTGAGCGCGTCTTGGACCGCAGTCCGGGTCTGTTTGGATTTGATGTTGGCCGCTTCGCTGTGCTCTTGGGTCACGTGGGCGACCACGTCGCTTATCTGTCGATCCTCCGGAACGTAGATCGAAACGAGTTGGGTGCCCGAGCCCGAGTAGTCATCGAGCTTTTCGATCACCTTCTGAAACTCGTATTTTTGTTTGTCGGACGGCTCCCCGTCGTCTTCGCTCATTACCGGCCTTTCACGGTGGGAAGGTAAAACTCCGTCCTTTATGCGTCGAAAAACGACTCGGCCGCTCAGCCGTTGAGGCTGATGTATTTCGTCTCGATAATGCGCGGATCGGATTCGAGTTCCTTTCGCGCCGCTTCGGGCACTTCCTGATCGACGTTGTAGACGGTCAACGCCTCACCGCCGTGGGTCTCTCGGGCGTTGAACATCCCGGCGATGTTCACGTCGTATTTGCCCATCACGGTTCCGATGTGCCCGATCACGCCGGGTTCGTCGGTGTTTCTCGCGACCATCATCTGGCCGCCGGGGATCGCGTCGACTCGGTAGCCGTCGATGCGGACGATCCGAGCGTCGTTATCGGCAAAGAGCGTTCCGCAGACACCGATCTCGGTTTCACCGTCGCTGACGGTGACCGTCACGAGCGACTGGAAGTCCTCCGCCTGTCGACGCTTCGTCTCCGACACTTCGATGCCGCGTTCCTCGGCGATCCGTGGCGCGTTGACCGCGTTGACCTGCCACTCGAGCGGCTGGAAGACGCCTTTCAGCGCGGAGGCGGTGACGATCTCGATATCCTCTTCGGCGATATCTCCCTCGTAGGTCACGTCGACGCTCTCGACGCGGCTATCGAGCAGTTGGACGGCGATCTTGCCGGCCGTCTCCGCGAGTTCGATGTACGGTTCGACCCGCGGGAACGCGGATTCGTCCATCGACGGCGCGTTCAACGCGTTCAACACCGGCTCTTCGGCGAACGCCGCGAGGACCTGCTTCGCCGTCGAGACGGCGACGTTCTCCTGGGCGGCTTCGGTCGACGCACCGAGATGTGGGGTCACGATGATGTCTTCGACCGCCAAAAGCGGGCTCTCGGCCGAGAGCGGTTCTTCAGCGAACACATCGAGCGCCGCGCCGGCGACGATTCCGTCCTCGACGGCCGCGGCGAGCGCGTCCTCGTCGATGATGCCGCCGCGGGCGCAGTTGACGATATAGCCGCCCTCCATCTCGGCGAGTTCGGCTTCGCCGATCATGTTCTCGGTTTCGGGCGTCAACGGCGTGTGGATCGTCAGAATGTTCGCGCGTTCGAGCACTGTCTCGAGATCGGCGAGTTCCGCGCCGAGCTGTTCGGCGCGCTCCTCGGAGATGTAGGGATCGAACGCGATGAGATCCATGCCGAGCGAGTCGAGTTTCTTCGCGACCTCCTGGCCGACGCGGCCCAATCCGACGATCCCGAGCGTCTTGCCGTTGAGTTCGGTCCCGAGATACTCCCCCTTCGCCCACTCGCCAGTTTTGAGCCGAGCGTGCGCCTGTGGGATCGAGCGGGCGGCGGCGAACGCCATCGCGACCGTGTGTTCGGAGGCGGCTCTGACGTTCCCCTCCGGCGCGTTCGCGACGATAACGCCCTGATCGGTCGCCGCGTCGATATCGATGTTGTCGACGCCGATCCCGGCCCGGCCGACGATGACGAGATCCGGCGCGGCTTCGAGGAGTTCCCTCGTTACTTCGGTCCCGGAGCGGACGATGAGCGCGTTCGCGTCCGCGATCGCGTCTAACAGTTCGCTGTCTTCTGCTTCGTACGCCGTAACGACTTTGTGGCCTGCGTCTCGAATGACATCGAGTCCGGCATCCGAGATGGGAACCGTAACGAGTACCTTCATATTCGTACTCTTCCGTCGGGCAGGGATAACGTTTTCTTCATCGGCTCGATACTGTGGCGAAAAACGGCCAAAAATATGCACGTATATGAGTATTTAAATCAATTCCATGGAGAGTATAGACAGATATATGCAGAAATCAGTGGGAAAGAGAGATATGAGCGACACGCCCGTCCTGATCGAGAGATATGAGCGACACGCCCGTCCTGATCAACATTTTAGCGTGCACGTACAGAACGCACGTGTATGACGCTGGACCCCGGGCTAACTGTTGCAGGAATCGTTGGAATTTTTTTGTTAACCCTCACGAGCGCGTTTTTCTCCAGCAGTGAGCTCGCGATATTCTCGTTGGCTCGACACCGCGTCGATGCGCTCGCTGCGGAAGGGACCGCGCGTGCGGCGGTGCTGCAACGACTGCGAGCGGACCCACACAAGCTGTTGGTAACCGTGCTCGTCGGCAACAACGTCTCCAACATCGCGGCGGCGAGTCTCGCCACAGCGCTTTTGGTACAGGTGCTGCCGCCGGGCGAAGCCGTCACCGGCGCGACGGTTTTCACCAGCTTTTTCGTGTTGATCCTCGGCGAGATCGCCCCGAAATCCTACGCGGTGAAAAACGCCGAACCGTGGGCATTACGGGTTTCACGACCGCTCGCGATCGTTCAGCGACTCATGTCACCGGTCGTTTTCGTTTTCGAAATCGCGACCAACGCTGTCAACCGTTTTACCGGCGGCAGTTCGGAATTCGAATCGTATCTGACGCGCGAAGACATCGAGACGATCGTCGTTTCGGGGGCCGAAACCGGCGTGTTAGCGAGCGAGGAGGAAGCGATGATACGGGGCGTGCTCGATCTGAACGAAACGACGGTCAAAGCGGTGATGGTTCCCCGCGTGTCGATGGTTTCAGTACCGGAATCGGCGTCGCTTTCCGACGTCATCGAAACCTGTGCGACAGAACACGTGACTCGCGTTCCGGTCTCCGGGCAAAACCGTGATGACATTCGTGGGATCGTCGATCTCAGAGACGCCGTCCGGGCGCAACGCACAGGCGGGACACTCACAGACGTGCTTTCGGAGCCACGGTTCGTT
>SKKJ01000139.1 GCA_007121575.1 Natronomonas sp. | reverse complement strand
GAGAATGCCATCGAAATCGGTATCAGATTCGTACCGAGCCGAAACGAGGGCTTCGATTTCCTCATACGCAACCGGATCGGCATCGAGTTCGTCAACGAGCGATTCGAGGCGGCGACGGTGTTCCGCGGATTCTTCCGCGGCTTCCTCGAGCAACGCGATAATGTCCGGGTCACGTTCGCCTTCGCCAAGCGTCTCGTAGTGTTTGTGGGCACGGGCCTCGACGACCTCTTCCAGCACCATCCCGATCTGGAGTAACCGCGCGAGCTGGTGATCAGACGCGACCGGTTGGGTGAGGCTCACGTCGAATCTACCTCCGATACGACCATACCAACTGTCAGAGAGCCACGGGTATAAGCATACTCGTCGGTGGGTAGCGTTACAAAGCGATCAAGTATAACCAAAAGAGCTGGATGACAGCGTTAGGCGCGTGCTTGCAGACGGCCCTGAATACGGTTTTGGAGGTCCTCTTGAAGCTCTTGCACTTCGATCTCTTCGAAGACCGGAACGTAGAATCCCTCGACGAGCATGTTACGTGCGAGTCGTTCGGAGAGTCCGCGAGAGGTCATATAGAACATATCCGTTTCCGAAACCTGTCCGACAGTTGCGCTGTGGGACGCCTCGGTGTCGTGGTTGTTGATGATGAGCTTCGGTGACGCATCGGCTTCGCTCTCATCGGAGAGCATGAGCGTGTTCTCTCGCTGATACGAGCTCGTATCCCACGCATCTCTACCGACGTTTTGGACGCCTTCATACACCGAGCGTGCGTAATCGTCGATGACACCTCGAGTGACGAGATCTGCCGTGGTGTGCTCACCGTTGTGCCAGACCCGCGCGTCGATATCGAAGTGTTGGTCGTTATGGCCGTAGAACGCACCGACGATCTTCGATTCGGAGGAGTCGCCGTTGAGGTGACTTTCGACGGAGGCCTTGCTCAGATGAGAGCCGACGGTACACTCGATCCAGTTGACCGTCGCGTAGGTTCCGATGTCCGCCTCACGGAGCGAGTAGACGTACGTCGTCTCATCGAGGTCTTGGAGATTGCCGTACTGAACGTAGCTGTTCTCGTTGGCAACGATCTCCGTGATGCCGCTGTAATACCGATACCCGTCGATCTCGTCACCGCTCTCTTGCCGCTCGAGAATCGTCACCGATGAGGACTCTTCGGCGATGACGAGCGTGTAGTTGAACAGCGATCGGGAATTCATCGTCGTCCGGATCGTCACGTCCTCTGCGTCGACGCCTTCCGGAACGTAAACGACGGTTCCGGTGGTGAAAAGCGCCGTCGAAAGCGCCGTCAGGTAGTTGGTCTCCGGATCGACGACGCTTCCGAAGTGCCCCTCCAGTAACTCGCCGTGCGTATCGATCGCCTCCGCGAATGGTAGTACGTCGATCCCGTCCGGGCCGAGTTGATCTTTCGCTTCGGCGGCGTCGAGCGGGTCGACCAAGGCCTCATAATCGAGGTCTGCGAGATCGGTCCACTTTCGTCCGGGGGTCTGGATCACGTCCGGGAAGGGTAGTTCGTCGAGCGCGTCGAGCGCGTCGAGTCGCGTCTCCAACAACCACTGAGGTTCGTCGAGTTCTTTTGAGATCTGTCTAACCGTGGCTTCGTCGATTGATGCGTGTACCTGCGTGGACATATTTATCCGAGCGAACCCTCCATTTCGAGTTCGATGAGGCGGTTGAGTTCGACCGCGTATTCGATCGGCAGTTCTTCGGTGATCGGCTCGATGAATCCGGCGACGATCATCTGTTTGGCATCATCGTCGTCCAATCCGCGAGATTGGAGATAGAAGATATCCTCGTCACCGATTTTCCCGACCGTCGCTTCGTGCGCGACGTCGACTTTGGACTCTTCAATCTCCATGTACGGCATGGTATCGGAAGTCGATTCGTTATCGAACATCAACGCGTCGCACTCGACGGCAGTCGAGGAATTTTCGGCGCCGTCAGCGATGTGGACGAGCCCGCGGTAGTTCGTTCGACCGCCGTCCTTCGAGATGGATTTCGACTCGATAGTCGATTTCGTGTTCGGCGCGTTGTGATAGACCTTCGCGCCGGTGTCGATATTTTGTCCTTCACCGGCGAACGCGATCGTAATGTGGTTGTCCGTCGCGCCGGGGCCTTTCAGAATCGAGCACGGGTACAGCATCGTCGCTTTCGATCCCATCGATCCCGAGACCCACTCCATCGTGCCGTCTTTCTCGACGATGGCGCGTTTGGTGTTCAGGTTGTAGGTGTTCTTCGACCAGTTTTGCACCGTCGAATACTGGACGTGAGCACCCTCTTTGACGAACACTTCGACGCCCCCGCTGTGGAGGTTGAACGCCGAGTATTTCGGTGCCGAACAGCCCTCGATGTAGTGCATCTCCGAGTTCTCTTCGGCGATGATGAGCGTGTGTTCGAACTGACCCATCCCTTCGGAGTTCATCCGGAAGTACGCCTGAACGGGCATCTCGACGGTGACGCCCTCTGGGACGTATACGAACGATCCGCCGGACCAGATCGCACCGTGCAGCGCGGCGAATTTGTTGTCGCTCGGCGGCACGCACTTCGTCATGAAGTACTCGCGGACGAGCTCTTCGTGCTCTTGGACGGCTCTGTCCATATCACAGAAGATGACGCCCTTCTCCTCCCACTGTTCTTGCATGTTCTGATAGACGATCTCGGATTCGTACTGTGCGCCGACGCCCGAGAGCGCGTTCTTTTCGGCTTCCGGAATGCCGAGTTTATCGAACGTATCTTTGATATCCTCCGGAAGGTCTTCCCAGCTTTCAGCGCCGCCGCGGGTCTCGATATCGGGTCGGATGTACGGAACGATCTCGTCGATATCGACCTCGGAGAGGTCCGGCTGGCCGGGCCAGTCGGTCGGCATCGGCATCTGGTTGAACTGCTTGAGGGCGCGCAGGCGCCGTTCGAGCATCCACTCCGGTTCGTCTTTGTCCTCGGAGATGATACGGATCGTCTCCTCTGTGAGACCTTTCTCGGCCTTGAAGGCGGACGCTTCCTTCTTTTTGAACTCGAATCGGGCCTCGGTGTCGGTTTCTTGTAGGTGTTCTTCGGAACTCATTATCTGTAATTACGTTTGGATGATTATAGGGTTATGCGTAACGTTAAATGGTTACGCCGTCTCGTAGACGTCTTCGCGGACCCAGTCGTATCCTTTATCTTCGAGCTTCTCGGCGAGCTCTGGACCGCCGCTTTTCGCGATTTTGCCGTCCAACATCACGTGGACGTGGTCCGGCTCGACGTAATCGAGGACACGCTGATAGTGCGTGATTTGGAGGATTCCGGTACCCTGTTCATCACGCAGGGCGTTGATCCCGTTCGAAACATCCTGCAACCGGTCGATGTCAAGTCCGGAGTCGATCTCGTCGAGTACCGCGATGGACGGCTCAAGGATGGCCGCCTGCAGAACCTCGTTCTGTTTTTTCTCCCCACCGGAGAAGCCGGCGTTGAGATATCGGTGGGCGAACGATTCGTCCATATCGAGGAGTTTCATCTTCTCTTGGAGAATCGCCTGGAACTCTGCGACACCGACTTCGCCGTCGTCGACGTTGCCCTCCATCGGGGAGGTATCGTAGCCGACATCGTCATCGTCGTCAGCGTCCTCGTCCTCGCCTTCGAAGAGCTCTTTGCGCTCCTCGAGTTTGGCGTTGAGCGCCGTTCGGAGGAAGTTGACCATCGTAACGCCCTCGATTTCGGCGGGGTACTGGAAGCCGAGGAAGATACCGAGCGCGGCGCGCTCGTTCGGTTCGAGTTCCAGTAGGTCCCACGTGAGCTGATCGTCGTCGATGTCGACACCGTCGAACTCGTCTTCTTCGATGTGAAGGAGTACCTCTCCGTCGGTTACTTCGTAGGCCGGATGTCCGGCGATGATCTTCGCCGTCGTCGATTTTCCCGATCCGTTCGGACCCATCAACGCGTGGATCTCACCGGAGTTGACTTCGAGGTCGACACCGCGGAGGATCGTTTCACCGCCCTCCTCAGCGACAGATGCGTGCAGGTTTTTGATCTCTAAAGTTGCCATAAGCTCGTCTGGTTCAATATGGTGTCGTGATACGCATAATGGTTTCGGGTTCCGCGTTGTTTGCCTTCTCGAAAAACAAAATTATTTTCGTTTGAGTAAAGTTACCACTCGACACGATCTGGGGGGAATTACATAAAGCTACCGAGGCCGGTTTGCTCTTGTCCGCTTTCGACCTCGTCCCAAGAGATGTCGAGCGCCTCGAGGATTCGGGCGATGGGTCCTTTTAGCGTTTTTTCCAACATTTTGTCGTAATCGATCTCGAACGAATCCGGTATCTGATCGTCGTCGATGTCGACACCGTCGAACTCGTCTTCTTCGATGTGAAGGAGTACCTCT
>SKKJ01000028.1 GCA_007121575.1 Natronomonas sp. | reverse complement strand
TAGTTGGTTTATAATGCGTCAACCCGGTGACGATAGCATGGGTACACGGTCGATTTACAAGTCAAAGGACGGCGAGCGACGCATCAAAGAGATTTACGACGACCTCGTCGATGATTTAAAGGTTCATCTCGATCGCCAGTTCGTCGATACGCGTTTCGGAGAAGCACACGTATTAGTTGCGGGAGAGCCAGATGACCCACCGCTATTCGTCTTTCATGGCGGAAACATGCCCAATCCTGTAAGTCTCTCGTGGTTCCTCCCACTGACCGAACAGTTCCATCTCCACGCCCCTGATACGGTCGGCCACCCAGGGTATAGTTCTCAGACGCGACTCTCGCCCCGTGACGGAAGCTACGGCCGATGGGTCGCAGATCTGCTGGATGCGTTCGGATACGACCACGTACCGATGATAGGTCCCAGCTATGGAGGTGGGATCGTCCTCCAAGCTGCGACTGAGATCCCGGACCGTATCGAGCGAGCGGGGTTGGTCAACCCCTCTGGGCTTGGAACGGGGTCACTCGTCCGAATGGTCTGGAGGGTGATCGTGCCTATGCTCCTCTATCGGTTAACCAGCCAGGAACGCTGGTTACGACGGTCGATCGATCCCATCTTCTCGGAACCGCTGACGGACGTAGACGAGCGCGTGATCGAACTCGTCGCCCTCTCGTACGACGAGGTGAAATTGGAAACCGAATTTCCAAAAACCGTGGATCGAGCGGATCTATCAGATTTCTCCGCGCCCACCTTTCTGGCAGTCGCAGAAAGAGACATCTTCTTTCCTCCGGATCTGATTGTTTCGAACGCCAGACGCACTATTCCCAATCTCAAAATGATCGTTCGTCTCCAGGGGGAAGCCCATTTTCCGAGCCCACAGGGAAGGGATGAGCTGATCAGGTATCTTCGAGACTTTCTGACCAATTCCGCCAACAATCAGTATATGGATTAACGATACCCTTCATCGAGATGAAATTGTTTTTCGACTTACCTCTTCCATTGGTCCCGGAATCCTGTTTACATCGTTACCGTACTACGTCTCCATCCAAGTAGTGTACTCGCCGAGAAGTCGCCATTCACCCACGACCGTTCCGGATTCGACTGTGACGGGTGACGCGCTTTTCGGTGCAATCGAGGTTCGCTATAGATTCCACACTCGTGTAGAGCGACCAACATACGGAGAACCGAAACATCCGAACGTGTTTTGCTCCCGGTGTGACGGCGCGTTATCGGTGTTCGGACTGTAACCCGCGTAGATACGTCCCGGCGAAAATCAATCCGATCAGGGGCGGTATGATCGTACCGACGAGGACGGGCAGCGCGATCTCGACACCTTCGAAGAGGTCGATGACGGTAATTGCAGTCAGTGTCGGCGCGATGAGGCCGGCAAACACGAGCAGTACGCCAGTCAAGACGTACCCCCACGGTCGCTCTTGCCGCACCCAAACCGAAGCGATAGCGAGACTTGGAACGAGAAGCCCGAGATCGATCACGTACGTGTGAGCGGCTTCCGGGCCGAGCTGGGCGATCGCCGGCGGCGTCTCCCCGGCGATGAGCGCGGGAACGATCTCGAACAGCCACATGAACCCGAGCGCCACCGCAGCGATGCCGAGAAACCCACCGTAGATCGCGGTGGAAACCTCGTCGTGAGCCGCCTCGTAGAACCGTGCCGCGTCGGTGGTGAGAACTCCGCTGAGTAGTGTGAAGACCGAAAGCCCGAACAGGGCGACGTAGCCTAAGAAGAAGTCGTTGTACGCGATGACGAACGCGTAGTGGGTCCACATGTACGCCATATACGCGAGTGCGCCGAGCCAGACGAGTCGTCCTCTGACCGATCTCCGTCGTGCCCACAATAGACCGACGACGAGAACGGGGACGCCGACGACGAGAAGAACGCCGTCCTGGGCATAGATGCGCAAGAGGGCCTCAGCAGGCTCGGCATAGTGCCCCTCTCGGAACAGGCCCAGCAGCGACGAAACGATCGAAAGAAGGACAATCGCACCCGTTCCGGCGGTTTCCCAGCGAGTTGGAAGTGTCGGCATACGTCGTGTTTGGCCTAGTACACGATAGTGGTTTCATCGCTTCCTGCGAGTGTTATCGAACAGTAAGCACGTACAAGCCGATCACAAAAATCCCACTCACGACCGCTCCGAGGATCTGATTCGGAACGAATAGTGTTCCGAGTAGCATCGCCAGGAACACTGCTCCACCCCACACTGCGGGAGAGTTTACGTTCCGAGCCTTCGCATCCCGAGCGATCACAGCACCAATCACTGCATACACGACGAGAGCAAGCAGGGATGTCAAGAGAACACTTCCATCGAACTGTAGTAGAATCATTGGATAGAGTATCACGGGCGAAGCTCTTGTTCGCTGCCCCGCCACCGAAGATATCCCATATTCATTCATGCTCGGAACCAGTCGCCCCCGTCCTGTGTGCTGACGGGAATATTTAAAACATATCTCCAAGAACTGAGACATCATGACTCGGAATCTCTCGGGGCGGCTCACGACGGGGACCGTAATCGTCCTCATCGGTATCATCCTCTTGCTTTCGACGACCGGCTTCGTCGAGATGCGCTCAGTCTGGGGGTGGATCGCTGCGCTGTTCGTGCTCGTGGGTGTGTGGGCGCTGGTCCGCAGCGAGTTTCGTAATCTCGTCGGCCCAATCATGATTATTGCAATCGCTGGGACATTCTTCCTGCGGAACGTGGGGGTCCTTCCCGACGGCATGATCGGTACGTGGTGGCCATTATTCGTCGTCCTCTTCGGCCTGTTGATCATGGTCAATCGCTCGCGCCGTCGGCAGCGAATCAGACTCGAAGGCCACGGAGCAGGCGAGGTGACGTCTGTCGCGGTCTTCGGGAGCGACGAGCGTCGGCCCGTAACGGAACGGTTTACTGGTGGTGAACTCGTCGCCGTCTTCGGAGACGCACGGCTCGACCTGAGTGACGCCGGTGTGGAGGGCGTCGCGGCGATCGTCGAGACGATCGCGGTGTTCGGCAGCGCCGAGATCCGGGTTCCAAAAGACTGGGACGTACGTCTGGAGACGCTGAGTGTCTTCGGCGAGACGTCCGATCGTCGGCGACGTGGAGGCGAACGCGACGCGACCGACGACCCCGAACTGATCGTGACCGGTATCGCGCTGTTCGGAGATATCGAGATCCGGGATTGATACAGGTACGATGAACGAACCTGCGAATGCACCACGGTCCGAGCGGCTGACGACGGAATACGTTTTTGGTGTCGTCGTCGATCCACAGACGTACCGCAATCTCCTCTATCTAACACTCTCGTTCCCGCTCGGAATCGCGTACTTCGTCGCACTGACGTTCGGCCTCGCACTCGGGATGGGTCTGGCCGTCGTGGTGATCGGGATTCCGATCCTCATTGCCGTGGTGCTCGCCTCGCGGCCGGTTGCAGCCTTCGAGCGGCTGCTCGCAAACCGATTGTTGACGGTCGAAATTCCTCCGCCAGCGGACGTACGGACGGTTGAAACGGATGAAGTGTGGGCTACGCTCAGGGGCTATCTCGGAGCCGCCTCGACCTGGAGGGGGCTCGCGTTCCTCTACCTGAAGTTCTGGGTCGGCGTCTTTTCGTTCGTGCTGGTAGTCGTTGGGATCGTCGTGCCGCTAGCGTTCCTCACCGCGCCACTCCATTACGACAATCCCGACGTACTGATCGGCGTCGGTCCCTGGATCATCGACACGGTTCCGGAGGCGATCTTCGGGGTGTTCTTAGGCGCAGGGCTCGGAATCTTCTTCCTCCATCTGTTGAACGCTGTCGCCTGGCTCTCGGGACTGTTCGCAACGCTACTGCTCGGCTCTCGGGGGCATACCGATCGTACCGCACAAGAATAGTTGTAGAGCTGTCCTGTGTTCGGCTGAAATCGGCGAAATTATGACTCAGATCGCCTCTCCAACTGGAACTCAGCCACTCTCTCCATGTGGTCCTGTGAGACTGGAGGGGTGGTAACTCGATAGAGGACGTCCGTGTCGTTCACGCCGGCTCTGCGCTTTGTCTACCGCACGACCGAACGAATGTGTCTATATTCTATTAAATTGGGCAATTCTCAGACCTCTGAATTCAGCCACCTCACGTCTCAAAGGTCGATTCGTTCGATAGTCGAATCAGAGCCTGCAGCGCCCATAGCCAATTTCCAGGGCCGAAACCGCAGTACGACGACGGGGTATATTACCGCACGAACGCAAGGCGTTTGCTTCCGTTCGATAGCTCGTGAGGCGAGTGGTGTCCACGGAAATTCGCGTACGTCCAAACTGGTGGCTATCCAGAAAATAAGTGCTCGTGTTTTCGAATCAGCGATAAGTGCGGAAATGACGACGTTGGCGTCGATGACCAGCTTCATTCGTCGTGGCTACGCCGAT
>SKKJ01000047.1 GCA_007121575.1 Natronomonas sp. | reverse complement strand
TCAACAGGTTCACGAAAAAACGAAAAGAGACGTTCCCCGAATGGGGCGATCCAGATCTGTTGGGTGCACACGACGAACTGGATCGTGGAGAGTATTATATGGCCGTCGTGACACGCATTCCCACCTCCGAGTGGGGAAAGACGATCTCCGTGGGTGACGAAATAACGATCGACGGCACGGCGTCATTGATCACGTCGTTGTAAGACCGATCTTCGTTAGAAACCGTGGAATCTCAGTCTCCCTCTTCGCCGGTTCGGAGGTGATGAAACAGATACGTTTGCGCATACCCTGCGTACTGGCCGCCGAACCGTTCCCTGATCGCCTTCGAGGTGTCAGCGTAACTTCCCCGCTCGCAGTCGGGATAATGCTCCTCGATCGCGGTTCGGATCCACGTGTCCAACGGAACGGCCTCGAGATAGCCGAGCGAAAAGAGCAGTACGCAATCGGCGACTTTGTCACCGACACCGACGAACCGAGTGAGCGATTCGCGCGCGTCTTCGTATTCGAGCCCGACGGCCTCCGACGGATCTGCGTTCCCTGTCGCGACCATTTTCGCGGTTCGTTCGACGTAGGGGGCGCGGTATCCCAACGATAGCTCTCGAAGCGCCGATTCGTCCGCCGCTGCGAGCTGTGTTGGCGTCGGAAACGCTCGGTAGTCGTTTCCATCGAAGTGGACCGTCTCACCGTATGTCGAAGCGAGGGCCGTCTGCATCTCGTATATCCGACTGACTCGCATCTGTGCGGAACAGATAAACGAGATCAGACAACCAAACGGTGGATCGCGGACGAGCCGCATTCCGCGGTGGGCTTCGTATGCCGACTCGATGAGCGGATCGTTCGGGATCGATTCGATAACCGAATCGAGGTCGTCATCGAGTCGAAGCAGCTTGACGAGCTGTTCGTATGCGTGTGGCGTCGAAGAAGCCCATTCGAGTTGCCCATCGGTTTGTCGTACTCGAATCACCTCCGGCTCGTTCGTTTCCGTTGTCGTCCCCGGGAGTACGGTGTAGTACCATGGTGAGCCACCCGTGGCGTTCATATACATCTGCCCGTCTTCGCGTCGCCACAAATAAGACTGGCCGCTTTCCAGCGTCTTCGCTAGATCGACCCCGCCGTCGAACGTCGCTATCGGACAGCTCCCGGTCTCCATAACGTCTTTCGGACCGCGATCGGTTTCCGCCTTTCGAGTCGGGCGAAGCACTCTATATGGCCAATAATTTATGTCGGCAATATCCGATATACTCAAGTATGGGTAAACAGCCGAAGACAGCCGAACACTCCGCGAACATCCCGCACTGGTATTCCCCAACAAGTGAGCTACCGACGATCACTCACGGTGATGGGAGTTACGTGTATGATGATGCCGGCAACGAATATCTCGACTTCCTCTCCCAGCTGTACTGTGTCAACGCCGGGCACAGCAACGAGACGATCACCGAACGAATGGCCGAACAACTCGGTCGGATTCAGTACGTCGCCTCATCGAAGCACAACGATGTTCGATCAGAACTCGCCGATCGAATCGCCGATGTCGCTCCCGAAAACCTAACGGACGTCTTCTTTGCGGTTTCGGGTAGCGAAGCGAACGAGACGGCAATCCAGCTCGCGCGTGAGTATACGGGTAAATCAAAGATCCTCACTCGCTGGCAGTCGTATCACGGGGCAACGTACGCCGCCGGTGCGCTCTCCGGAGACCCCGAAACGCGCGCGACCATCGAGCGGCACGCTGCCACGACCGGCCATGGGAAGTTCTTGCCGCCGCTGTCGGAAAACGGTGCGTTCGAAGCGGATTCCGAGAAAGAACTCGCTCGAAAGGCCGCAGCGCATCTGGAGTTCGTCTTGACGAACGAAGATCCCGACGAAGTCGCCGCGGTCCTTATGGAGCCGATCGGTGGAACGAGCGGCGCATATCCGGGGCCTGCGGACTACTTCCAGCGAGTTCGTGAGATCTGTGATCGATATGACGTGCTGTTGATCGCCGATGAAGTCATCACCGGGTTCGGCCGCTGTGGGGAGTGGTTCGGTATTCAAACCGAATCCGTCCGGCCGGATCTCATAACGTTCGCGAAAGGGTGTACGAGCGCGTACGCGCCGCTCGCTGGGGTTATCACTGCCCCGGAGATTGCATCACACTTCCGAACCGAAGGGATCGATGTCGGTCAAACGTTCGGCGGACACCCGATCGCGTGTGCGGCTGGGTTGGGCGCGATGGATGCCTACGAGGACGGATTGATAGAAAACGTCCGTCAACACGCATCGTATCTCGAAGACGCGTTATACGGCCTCGCCGATCGACACGATGTCATCGCGGAGGTACGAGGTCGTGGATACCATTGGGCAGTCGTTTTCGCCGATCCGGAAACGGGCGATCCGTTCGTTCACCCGTGGATCGACAAACACGGCGACAATCCGGTCTCTGCGGTTCGTGACGAAGCGAACGATCGCGGTGTGTTGTTCGGCAGCGGACGACCGGATACCCAGATCATCCTCTCCCCACCGTTTACCGCCGAACCCAAAGAGATCGATATCGCCGTGGACGTTCTCGACAGCGCGGTCGATGCCGTGTTCGACGAGTATTGATCTCTGGTGGTCGTTTCGGAATTGACTGGTGGTCGTTTCGGAATCGTTCGATTGGAGGGCGAACCTTCTTGTCGAAGGGCACGCAATAGCGTACCATGGACTGCCGAGTTGTCGTCGAAGCCGCGGTTCCCGTATACGACGTAGAAACTGCCGATGAGGCGGTTCGAATCGCGATTTCGAAAACCGGAGAGATGTTGAACCCAGATCTCAACTACGTCGAGATCAACATGGGGACTCGATCGTGTCCGGACTGTGGGGCCGAACACGATCCGGCGTTTATCGCTGCTGATGAAGGGTTAGTTGCCCTCGAGCTCGAGATGACCGTCTTCAATGTCGAACGCAACGAACACGCGGCTCGAATCGCTCGAAAAGAGATCGGCCAGCGTCTCAGAAACATCCCGCTCGAAGTGCTGGAAGTCGAGGAACTCATCGATGAAGACGAATCGAACGACGAGCAGAACGAGCGAAACGACCCGTCTGACGAATCCGAAGCCACTGCTGCGGACCGTTCGGATGAGGACACCCCCGACAAAACTGGCTCCGAAGGAGATGATGATGTCCTCCCAGAGTTCGAAGAACTCCTGGATGAGTAGGTCGGTATCCTACGTATAGCGATTCTTCGGCAGAAACCTCCTCTGCTTTTCGGTAATCCTTCTTTACTTCCGGGTTTGGCGAGAGTATATTGCGATCGATATACACATCGTTCACTGCGTTACTGCTCAATAGAGATCTCTCTATGCGGTACTGATCTCGTATACTATGGTTCGCGAAGTATAATCAGTCGGCAGCCGCGGAGACCGGTGTTTCTACGTCGCCTTCCATTCCTTTCGTGATCCCCTCAGCGAGTGCGAACACCGCCGCTTTGTGATCGGTCTTGGATTTGTGAATCGACGTTGGTCGTACACCGAGTTCGGTATACTCTGTATGTTCAATGGTACACTCCGTCATCTGCTCGTAGTGGTTGCATACCTCTGCAAGCAGGCCGTGGAGATGAATAAGCTCCTGCTTCTTCATGGTCATATTCGGGTAGCGACTCAGAGCATATAGTAGTATCCTGAGATAAGTTAACACGTTTTCACCGTTGAGGCCCTGTAAAACCGGATATTTCCGGTTATCTTGATGATCGTTCGTTTGCTTTCTCTGATGATGTGTCCGTCGTTTTGATACAATTTCACACGCTGTTCGAATTGCGGCTTGGTAGCGAAAGGCAATATCGTGACAGATGATCTCCAGCAACCCGTGACGAACTTATGACATTTTCAGCAACTGTCGTTCGAACTTTCCGGTTCGGACCCGCTGCCAGCCTTTGAGCGCTTCGTCTAACTCGGTATCCCCCGTATCAACGCGTAGCGTTCCGATATCGGTGAGCTTTTGCTTCGATGCGATAACTCGGATCTCTGAGCGACGGATCACGGCAGGGGAGATCTGGTGATTTCCGCGGCCGAACATAAATCCCTGCCCGCCGATCGGTGACACCACGATGACGTTTCGCTCCTCGAGAACTTCGAGAATGTCGGATTCACTGGCATCGTGAACCAGCACTGATCCGTTACGATAGACGTCGACACCGAGCGGTGTTCCGTTGAACCCGAGCTCACGTTTCACGGCATCGACGGTCGATCCCGGCCCAAGAATGTATACCGCGTCGTCGGACCTGATATCTTCGGCGACCGCTGCTGCCAGGGCCTCGACCGTCCCACCACCGATCTGTTTCGATGATTGGAGTTCATCACCGACCGGAACCGAGACGACCGCTTTGAGTTCCGTCTTGACCTCACCACCACGGTATGCCTCTTCGTCGATATCG
>SKKJ01000263.1 GCA_007121575.1 Natronomonas sp. | reverse complement strand
CGCCTTCGCCGGTGTCGCGGTCGGGCTGCTCTTCGTCGCCGTCAGCGGGTGGCGAGGATCGTTACTCCTCGTCGCGCTGATCGTGAGCGCTGCCGGGGCGCTGGGACTCCAGTGGTTGACAGAACACACGGACTCGTACGGTGATGTCCCGATCGCGATCGTACTTACCGGGAGTTTCGCGATCGGGACGCTCGTTATCAGTTGGGGAAGGGATACGGTCGCGATCCCGATCGATATCGAAGGATTCCTATTCGGAAGCCTCTCGATCGTGACCGCGAGCGGAGCACGACTCGTGTCCGTCCTCAGCGTCGCCGTCATCGCGATCGTCGTGTACAATTACAAGCAGTTCCTGTTCATCACGTTTGACGAGCAAGCGGCTCGTGTCGCCCGACTCAACGTTCGCTGGTACAACGCCTTGCTCGTCGTGATGACGGCCGTCGTCGTCGTCGGTGCGATGCAAATTCTCGGCGTAATTCTCGTCGCCGGACTGCTCGTGATCCCGGTTGCCGCCGCCTCACAGGTCGCCCGAAGCTTCCGGGAAACGCTGTATCTCTCGATACTGATCGGGCAGATATCCGTTCTCGGTGGGCTCGGGGTGGCCATCGGCGCAAGCTTGCCCCCCGGCGGCTCGATCATCGTGATCGCGATCGCGATCTACCTCGTTGCGGTGTTCGTCTCCGATCGGTCTATCGGCGGACTCTCACTGCATTAAAACGGACAGCCACCCGACAAATATCCACTATTCTCGGACGTCTGCAACCGCTGCACCGGCGAGTTCAACGAGCGTTTCGGGGTCGATCGGAAACACAGCTTTCGGCGTTCCGGCAGCCGCCCACACCTCGTCGAACTCTAAGAGCGTCTCATCGAGGAAAACCGGAACCGAGGTCTCATGGCAAAACGGCGGCACGCCGCCGATCGACCACCCAAGCGTTGCTTTGATATCATCGGCATCGGCCATCGAAACGGTGGATGCTTCGACATCGACGAGTTCACCGACTTTCGCCATACTAACCCGGTTTGCGCCGCTGGTGATCGAAACGACTAGTTCACCATCGGCATCGAGAACGATCCCGCTCGCGATCTGCTCGACGGAACAGCCAACCGCGTCTGCGGCGTCGGCAGCCGTTTTCGTCCCTTCTGGAAATTCGTGCACGTCGACATCGAATCCGTAGACGTCACTTACGCGGTCTGAGAATTCCTCTGCGCGTGGATGCATGCCGGCCGTTGGAGTATCGGACGCTTGAAACTCACGATCAATCATCGTTCAGCTCGATCGCCAGCTCCCGCAGAGCCTTCGAGCCGTTCCGGACGTGCGGTAATCCGTGACCAACACAGGCCGTTTCGAAGTGGCAGTTCGCGATACGGTCGATGCTTTCCGCCATTCGTTCGGTATCGTACGAGTCGATCCACGGTGGAGAAACGAAACGTCCACCCGTACTCCAAACGAGATCACCAAGGAATGCGGTCTCCGATGCGGAGTGAACAAAAACGGTATGTCCGGGGTTGTGACCCGGCGTGTGAAACGCCCGGAAGCCACCGATCCGATCGTCATCCGAGACGATCCTGAGATCGACCGTCGAAAGCGAGTAGATCCGACGCGCGATCCGATGAAATGCGCCCTTATGATGACGCCATGGCGGAGACCAGGTTCGCCTGACTAGCCGAAGATCGAGCGCGCCGAGATATGCTGGCGCGTCGAGATCGATCCGGGCCAACCCACCGACATGGTCGATATCGTAATGCGTCAACAGCACGCGGTCGACATCGGAGAGTGCGTATCCGGCCTCACAGATTTCTTTCAACAGCGATTGCCTCGGGATCGGAACGCCGGCATCGATGAGCGTCAACTCGCCGTCGTCAACGAGATACGCATTCGCACCGATCGGCTCCGGCCACGCTACGTCGAGAAGCCAGACGCCGTCAGTGATCTCACGCGCCATAATTACAATGTCTCTGCCCCGCCTCTTGATGGTGACGCGTCAGGTCGCTCGGAACGCCATCATTGCGGACCTATCAATCGAAACGCTTGGAAACGTACGGGCCGTCTTGATAGTAGCCGAGCTTTTGACGATAATACTCACGAGCGCCGATTCCGGAGATGATCGAGAGTTTCTCATATCCAGCGTCAGCGGCCAATTCCTCGGCTGTTTTCAACAACTGACGACCGTAGCCGCGGTGTTGGTGAGTATCACCGGTTTCTGCCTGGTCTCCGACTCCGACCTCAGTTCCGTAAACGTGTAATTCCCGGATCAGCGCCGCGTCTTCGAGTTCCTCGCGAACCGGTTCGTTCGGGAACCGGAGCCGACAGAACCCGATCAGGAGGTCCTTTTCGAAATCTTCGACCGATATGAAGTGTTCGGTTCCGCCGGCGACGTCGTAGGTGAGGACATCGAGATCGACGGCTTCGGGCGATTCGTCGTTCATTCCGACCTCGCGACAGCGGATACACTCACACGACCACCCGTGTTCGGCCATTCGCTGTCGGGCGAGTTGCCTGAGGTTCGATTTCCAGACACCGGCATCGATGAAGTCTGCCGGGATATCGCGTTGGACCCGCTGCAGACGCGTATAGCGCGGGATCATCGATTTGATCTCGGCGACGAGTTCGGCCGCCTCTTCGTTGGTGAGCGGCTCGTACTCTCCCTGTCGCCACATGTCGTAGGTGACAGTATCGCGAACGATGAGAGTCGGATAGATCTTGAGATAATCGGGGCGCCAATCGGTCGACTCGAAGAGCTCCCGGAAGTCCTGGAGACACATCTCTTTCGACATACCCGGTTGGCCGGGCATCATGTGAAATCCGACCTTGAACGCGGCGTCTCTGAGCCGACGGTTCGCGTCGAGCGACGCTTGCACACCGTGTCCCCGATGCATTTCCCGGTTGATTCGTTCGTATGTCGTCTGCACACCGACTTCGACTTTCGTCCCGCCTAGCTCGAGCATCCGATCGATTTGTTCGGGATCGCACCAATCCGGTTTGGTCTCGAACGTCGTTCCGATATTCCTGATCGCCGCCGTTTCGTTTTCGGCGATGACGTCTTCGAGATATCGGAACGTCGTCGCCTCGGGGTTCGGCTTGAACGACTCCGTTTGGCTCGGCTCGGGTGGCGCCTCGAGATCGTACTCGTTCATCGCCTCAAGTGCGCGCTTGACGAACCATTCCTGATAATCGTGGCTTCGGGCAGTCATCGTCCCGCCCATCAAGATGAGTTCGACCTTATCGACGGGGTGACCGATCTCACGGAGCTGGTGCAGGCGAAGCGTCACCTGACCGTACGGATCGTAGTCGTTTTGCACACCCCGTGCGGCGGCGGGTTCGTGACCCGTATAACTCTGCGAGGAGGAGAATTCCGAAGCAGGTCCACCGGGACAGTACAGACATTTCCCGTGCGGGCACATGTGTGGCGACGTCATGATCGCAACCGGCGAGACGCCGGACGCAGTCCGAACGGGCTTGCGCTGTAACACCGATTCGAGCTCCTCGCGGTGCTCTTCGGAAGCGTGATCGAGTAACTCGGTGTTTTTCGGAACCTTCGGCGAGGAATACTCCCGACACGCGTCCATCTTCGCACTCTCGACGTCGTCTCGCTCGATCTCACCGGAGAGGATCGACTCGACGAGCGACTCACAGACGCGTTCGAATGCCTCGGATTCAGCCGGATCGGCGTCGGTACTCATTCGCTACCGAAACCAAAGAGACGCATCGGGAAATGGATAGCGATCCTTCGTGACGCTCAGAGTGACGGGGTTGCGATTCCTTCGATGACGGCGTCGATGACCGCATCGGTGACCGCATCCCGTTCACCCACGAGGAATTCCAGTTTCGGTTGGCGCGCTCTCGGGTTAGTGACACCAGCGTTCGGAACTACCGCTGAGACGGCATCAGTGATCGAATCCAGATCAAGTTCCGCCTCCGAACGGATGTGCAGTTCGTCCGTGCCAAGGCCGATGATCACCGCAGAGTCCAGTCGTCGCGCGAGTTCATCGAGCAGCAACCGCGTCGGTGGGAAATCGTATTTGTGTGTGTACGCCTCGGTATCGAGGACCGTGACGGTCGTGCCATCAACCGATCGCTCGTCGAGATGCGGCCACGCGGTGTCGAGTTCCGCCTCGAGCTTCGTACCGAACTGCTTGGAGACCTGTTCTGCGAGACCGGTTCGCTTCTCGAACAGGAGGTCGATGATGAGCTGTCGTTTGTCTTCATAGGACTGATAGAACGCCTCTAGAGCGATCGCCTCTCGAAGCTGCTTGGCCGAATCAGCGTCGATTCCGGCATCCGCGGCGAGTTCGACATACGCGTCAGGGGCCGCTGTCCAGTAGCTGACTGCCGGGAGGTGTACGACCTCGTCGCGGACGCCATCGTTGACCGCTGCTGCGACCGTCGCGGCGATCGTCGTCG
>SKKJ01000364.1 GCA_007121575.1 Natronomonas sp. | reverse complement strand
CCTCGAACGATCCGTCGGCGTCACGTCGGAAGCCGGCACCGTATTCGACGTTCGAATCGGCGAAACGAGCCAACGACTGGTCGTCTGTGTGCACCCGGCGGCGACGCTCTACGATCCGAGCCAACGCGATACCTTCGAAGCGGCGATCGCGACCGCGGTCGAACTCTTCGAGGGCGGTGGCGACCAATCGAGACTCGGCGAGTTCTAGCCGATCCGTCCGAACGCACCCGTGACGAAGAATCGCCCGGATGGAAACGCACTTTGCCGACCGTCGCGCACGAGAACACATGACCACGACCCAGCGGACCGCCGAGGTCGTCCTCGTCGATTACGGGCTCGGAAACCTCCGGAGCGTCACTCGGGGGCTCGAACGGGCCGGTGCCGAGGTGACACTCACCGCGGATCCCGCCGACTTTGACCGCGCCGACGGGATCGTTCTCCCGGGTGTCGGGGCGTTCAGCGAAGGCATGGAGAACGCGGGACCGTTCCGAGACGCGCTCGTCGACGCCGCGACGGAGGGAATGCCGCTTTTCGGCATCTGTCTCGGGATGCAGATGCTCCTGACGACGAGCGAAGAGGCGGAAACGGTCGGACAAGGCGACGTACAGGGACTCGATCTCGTGTCGGGAACGAACCTCCGGTTCGACGAGGGACAGAAAGTGCCGCACATGGGCTGGAACGAACTCGCCGTCACGCGCGACCACCCGCTCGTCGAGGGCGTCGACGGCGAGTACGCCTACTTCGTCCACTCGTATTATGCCGCACCCGAGGACGAATCAGCGATCGTCGCGACGACGGATTACGAGATCGAATTCCCCGCGGTCATCGCAAACGACGCGGGAAACGTCTTCGGCACGCAGTTTCACCCGGAAAAATCGGGCGAAACCGGCTTGCGTATTCTTCGAAACTTCGTCGAGTACTGTCTGGGCTGACGGTGCTACCGACCCGAACGGGTATGGAAGGCCGACGCTGACTCGGCAGTAGCCACACGGCGTTCGGTATAAAATCGGAACGCGGGGTTTGCGGCGCTAGTAGTCGAGTTTGAACTGCTCGTTTTCGGTCACGGTGTTGAGCACGACGCTCGTGTTCGACTCTTTGATATCGGGGTCGATGAGCAGCTCTTTGATCTGTTCGTTCATGTGATCCGTGTCGGTGAATTTCCCGATGGCGAAGATATCGTGATCGCCGGTGACCTCATAGACCGAAACCATGTGTTTGTGCTCTTGCAGTCGTTCTGTGATGTCGGGGAGTGCGCCTCCTTCGACCTTCAGTTGGATAACGGCGGTCACATCGTAGCCGAGTTCACCGTAATCGACGATCGGCGCATATCCTTTGATAATCCCCTTGTCTTCGAGATCGGAGATGTGATTCGAGACGGTCGTCACGGAGACGTCGAGGTCCTCACCGAGCGATCGAAGCGAGGCGCGGCCGTCTTGCAGTAGTGCGTTTACCAACTTTCGGTCGAGATTTTCGTACGTCATTACACCCCAGTAGAGGATCAGGGATATAGAAGTTTACGAATATACAATTCTTTTCGAATCGAGCGTAGATTTGCGCGGAACAACAACGCTTTAGTACGGGCACACATCGGAATAGACGACGAGAAACATGACGAACCAAAACGTTACCACAGATGGTGGTCTCACGGCGGAAGCGCAGGCAGTGCTTGATGAAATCGACGAGAAAGACGTCGGGTTCCTCCGACTGCAGTTCACCGACATTCTCGGAACAGTCAAGAACGTCGCGGTTCCGGCCGCTCAGGCTGAGAAAGCGTTTACCGACGGCATCTATTTCGACGGCTCGTCGATCGAAGGCTTCGTTCGGATCCAAGAGTCGGATATGCGGCTCATTCCGGACGCGAGCACGTTCGCAGTCCTTCCATGGAGGAAACGCGAGGACGGCGCGTCCGGGCGAATGATCTGTGATGTATACGACACCTCCACGGGTGAACCGTTCGAGGGAGATCCGCGCTACATCCTCAAACGCGCGATCGCCCGCGCCGAAGAGATGGGATACAACGTCAACGCGGCGCCCGAACCGGAGTTCTTCCTCTTTGAGGAGGACGAGGACGGCCGCGCGACGACAAAGACCAACGACGCAGGCGGATACTTCGATCTCGCGCCGAAAGACCTCGCCTCGGACGTCCGCCGAGACATCATCTACGGTCTCGAAGACATGGGCTTCGAGATCGAGGCATCCCACCACGAGGTCGCCCGTGGCCAACACGAGATCAACTTCGAGTACGACGACGCGCTGACGACCGCGGACAACGTCGGGACGTTCCGAACAGTCGTTCGAGCGATCGCTGCCCAACACGACCTCCACGCGACGTTCATGCCGAAGCCGATCCCGAAGATCAACGGCTCGGGAATGCACACCCACATCTCGCTTTTCACCGACGACGGGCAAAACGTGTTCCACGATGACAACGACGAGTTCAACCTCTCGGAGGAAGCCAAACAGTTCACTGCCGGAATCTTAGAGCACGCGCCGGCCATCACCGCCGTTTCGAATCCGACGGTCAACAGCTACAAGCGGCTCGTTCCGGGCTACGAAGCGCCGGTATACGTCGCGTGGTCGGACAGAAACCGCTCGGCGCTCATCCGCAAGCCGGCCGCTCGAATCCCGGCCGCAAGTCGGATCGAAGCGCGATTCCCCGACCCCTCGTGTAACCCGTATCTCGCCCTTGCAGCGCTCATCCACGCCGGGCTCGACGGGATCGAACAGGGACTGGATTGCCCGGAACCCGTCCGTGAGAACATCTACGAGTTCGACGAACAGAAACGCGAAGAGTACGGCATCGACACTCTGCCGACTAACCTCGGCGAAGCCGTCGACGCCCTCAAAGAGGACGGGGTCATCCTCGGCGCGCTCGGAGACCACATCAGCGAGAAGTTCATCGAGGCCAAGAGCCAAGAGTTCAGCGAGTACCTCATCGACGTGTCCCAGTGGGAACTCGACCGATATCTCGAGACGTTCTGAGCGCTCAAGGCGAACATAAACACTAACTTTTTACTCAATCGGTGCTCGCTCGAATTACCCGAACTGAGCGATGAGCGCGCTACCTTCGACGTACGGGAAGCCGTGTCGGTCGGCGTAGGCTTTCGCCGCCGCCGGCGAGAGCGCACCACCGGTTTCGTCATCGAGCATCTCACAGACGACGACGGCGGGTTCGGTCCCCGCCGCTTCGGCGAGTGCGAGCCCGAGTTCAGTGTGGCCCTTTCGATCTTCGATCAGGTTCGGTGCGCCACGAAGGAGATGAACGTGACCGGGGGAACGGAACTGTTCAGCGAAGCTGTCGGCATCAGTGGCGATCGCACTGGCGGCATCCTCGCCCGCGATGAGCATCTCACGGGCGATCCGGTCGGCCGCGTCACCGAGTGCCGAGATCGTGAGCGCGCGGTCGTCGTCGGTGATTCCGGTGAACGTATCGCGGTGGTTGACCGTGAGCGAAAACGATGATCGTTCGTCGTAGCCGAGATCGTGGGCGGCACCGGCTGGATGATCGACGAGGTCCTGAGCGAACGGAAGCGCCCACGCCTCACAGACCGTTTCCGAAAGCGCGACGCAGATGAGCCCACCGGCGTCGTTACGCATCCGAGCCACATCGGACGGTTCGACGGCGGCGGCCGGGTAGACGAGATCGACCTCGCCCTCTCGGTCGACAGCGTCGTGAACCAAAACCGGGCCGCCGCCAGCGAACGCTGAGATTGCGCTCTCGACGCTGGTTGCCGGGTGGGCGGTGTTACTGCTCCGAGACATGGATACTCACCTCGTCGCCGTCCCTGATATCGAGCGCATCACGGAGCTTCACCGGAGCGATCAGTTCGAGTTGGTCCGCCCCGTGATGGGTCCGCTCCGGGGCGATCGCGTGAACGGTTTCACGTCGGCCGTCGGCCGTTTCGATCGTCGCCGGCCAGCAGTACGCCGGACCGTACGTCCGATCGTCGGACTCCCAGCCGTCGATTTGAATCGGATCGAGCGAATCCATTCGTGCCCGAGTTCGGACGCTGTCGTCGTCCAGATCCACGTTTAGCGTGCCGGGGAACGGCTCGTATTCGAGCCGTTCGCGGAACTGCTGCATGTATCCCGAGAGCGAAATATAGTGTTTCCCTTCGCCCATGCCGCTCGTGACAGCCCCGCGAAGCGTTACGTCGGCCTCCCCCTCGAAGAGCCGACGGTAGTCGGCGTATTCGCGCTGGAGAGCCCGTTCGCCGTCGTCGGTCACGGCAACGCGCTGGCCATCACCGGTCAGTTCTCGTATCAGGTAATCGGCGTCTTCGAGCCGCTGAAGTCGCCTCGAAGCCGTTTGATTCGATGCGTCGAGTCGCCCCGCGAGCTCCGAACACGTGATCGTCGTTTGACCCTCGAGCGCGCCATCGAGCGCGACGAGCTTTAACGTGG
>SKKJ01000379.1 GCA_007121575.1 Natronomonas sp. | reverse complement strand
TCGGCATCACGAACGACGTCATCTCACCGTACTCGCGCTCACCCGCACTCATCGGCCAAACCGCGGTCACGATGCAAGAGCTGAGCGGCGGCCGTTTTCGGCTCCGGATCGGCGCATCCTCGCCGGCGCTCGCCGAAAACTGGCACGGTGTTTCGTTCGATCGACCGCTCCGACGAATTCGGGAGGCGATCGAGATCGTTAGGCAGGTTCAATCCGGCGAGCGGCTCGATTACGACGGCGAGATCTTCACGCCGAGCGGCCTCAAACTGACCTGTTCGCCGCCCGCCGAACCAGCGCCGGTCGATGTCGCCGCACTGGGGCCGAAAGCGACCGAGATGACGGGGCGGTTCGCCGACGGATGGGTTCCGCAGTTGATCCCATACGACGGGTTCATCGATCGGATCGAAGACCTCCGACGTGGTGCATCATTGGGTGATCGAAGCGTCGACGACATCCGAGTCGCCTACACGATTCGGTGTTGTGCCCTCGAAGACGGCGAGAAGGCGCGCGAACACGCCCGATCGCAAGTCGCGTTTATGATCGCCTTGTACGGACCGTTCTATCGAAAGGCGATCGCCGAGGCCGGCTGGGAAGACGTCACTGAAACCGTGCGGGGGACATGGCTCGACGGCGATAAAGAAGCCGCGGTTGAGGCCGTACCCGACACGCTCTTAGACGAGGTCGTCGCCGCAGGCACACCTGAAGAGGCCCGATCACAGATCGAACGATTCGAAGCGATCGAGGACGTCGACGCGATCCAGATCGGCTTCTTCGATGGAATGGATGAGACAGAGCGGCGACAGACGCTCGAAGCGCTCGCACCGTAGCGGTTCTAGCAATCGGCCGCCGATTGACTGGAACGAAGTGATTTTGCGTATCGGGAGTACATCAATATCATGATAACTACACGAAGGCGCATCCTCGGAATCGCCGCGGGTGTACTTCCGTTTACAGCAGGATGTGCCGGTACACCGAAAGCATCCGGAGGCGAACCGGAAGCCGAAACCGGGAGTCGGCAGTCTTTTCCGGAGGCCGAACCAGAAGCAGGTATGAACGGAAGAGACATCGCAGATCCGGAAAATCCAACCGTAACGCTTCGAACAACGCACGGCGACATCACCATCGAACTCTTCGAAAAGCGCGCTCCACGAACGGTGGAGAACTTCCTCAATTTGGCGCGACACGATCCGGCCGCCAATGCGGATCCAGCACCGGACACTACCACGTGGAAAGACCCCGAAACCGGCGAAATCCGCGGTGACTCGTTGTACGAAGGCATTGTCTTTCACCGAGTCATCGACGGCTTCATGATTCAGGGTGGCGACCCGACCGGAACCGGCCGTGGTGGACCGGGCTACCAATTCGACGACGAGTTCCACGATGACCTCACACACGATGGCCCAGGAATCCTCTCGATGGCCAACTCCGGCCCCAACACGAACGGAAGTCAGTTTTTCATCACGCTCGGGGCGCAGCCACACCTCGACGGCCGACACGCCGTGTTCGGCCAAGTGATCGATGGAATGGACGTTGTCGAAAAGATCGGCTCGGTCCCGACCGGCCGTAACGACGATCCACGAGATGAGGTAGCGGTTGAGTCGGTTGAAGTGGAAGGATAGCCGATTAGTCGTCGAGTTGGAGCGCGTACTGTAACACGGCCAACGCCGATCGGCCGTCTTTGAGCTCACCCGCCAAGGCCTTGTTTCGGAGCGTTTCGAACGATTCCGTCTCGACGGTGATGGATTCGTTGTAATCGAGATCCCGTGTCGCCGTCGGTGTACAGCCGCGTGCAACGACGTAGTGAAACACCGAATCGAACAGGCCGTTTGCCGGCTCATACGTCGCCATCCGTTCGACTGCACCGGCCTCATAGCCGGTTTCTTCGCTGAGCTCCCGCCGAGCAGCCGCGAGGATATCTGTGTCGTCAGCTTCTAACCCGCCCGCAGGGAGTCCGTAGTTTATCCGATCGACCGCCTGTCGCCACTCTCGAATCACGACGACATCGCCGTCTTCGGTGAACGCCAAGATGACGACGGAGTGTGGCTCAGAGACGTAGTGAAACTCGGTTTCGGTCCCATCAGGGAGCCGTACGTCGTCTCGGACAACGTCGAAACCGGGACATGTGTAGTCCGTCTCCGAATCGAGCGTTTCCCATGTGAGTTCGTCGCGTCCCATACCGACTATCGGGAGCGGGTCGTTGAAAGCGCTGTCTACTACAAGGCTATCGATCGCGACTCGGAGCGTCAGCCCACTCGAAATAGAGCGGGTAATGGTTCTGACAGCCGGGGTTAAACGGCGACTCACAGTTCGGGCAGGCGACAGCAGAGATGTACGCCGTCGCGGTCATCTCGTTCTCACAGACACCACAGTACACTGCCCGTTCATTCCGGCGATCGGTTGGCCACGGCTCGGCTGGGTGCGAAGCGAGTTCCTCATGGCACTTGAAACAGGCGTAGTACGCCTCACAGCAGCCAAACCGGATTGCAACGATATCTCTCGGCGCACCGTAAAGTGCACATCGGGTTTCCGCATCGAGATCGACACCGCGTATCTGCATTTCGGACACGATAGATCAGAGGCTCGCGCTCGTATTATATCTCAACAATCTCGGGATCTCACTGCAGCGCAAATATCACGACGAACGTCACATACGATCCCAAAGTGGCAAAGATCGGAACGACGTTTTGCATAATCACGGCGCGAGCAGTGGTCGATGGATCGAACAGGTCCGATGCGGCCGGGATCTCATCGATCTCCTCCTCGCCGATCGGATCCGGTTCTGTCGTTTCTGAGATCGTTGGATCGCCCACGGTAGCAGTCTCTTTATCCACGGCCAGCGCGCCAACGGAGGCTTGTGGCGCTTCGTGTCGTTGAACGGTATCCGTGACTTTCGTCGTCCGCGTCGCCCGACCCCATCCCAGTCCGATGATTGACATCGTTGCGATTACGACAAAGCTTGCGGGGATACCGATAAACGACAGACCGATAACGAGTATCGAACTGATGGTCGCGACGACGATCGCCGCGGTTAACGGAAGGTTTGTGATATCGTTGCCGAGCGTCTCCATCGTTCGACGAGCGATCGTGAACGCACCGATCGCAACGGCGACGGATCCGATCGCGATCCCGAGGTTCATATCTAACTGCCCGCTTCCAACCAGAGGAGCGATGGCGTTTGCAATGTTACTCGTGCCCGAGCTGAACGCCATTATACATCCGATCACGATGACGATGCTCGATCCGACCAGCTCGCGACGTGTGGTACCAGGACCGGGAATGAGCTTCGGAATCGATCCGCTTCGGTCGATTTCGACCAGTGGTCCGTCAGTTTGATCGATCGCGATTAAATTATCGAGATAGACGTAAAAGTACCGACCGATCATTCCGGAGACCCAAAAGCCGATAATCGGTGCGACGATCCACCAGGAGGCGATTTCACCGAGCACTGCCCAATTTAACTGTCCAGACGCGAGCCCGAGCCCAGCGATAGAGCCAACGGCGGTCATCGACGTCGAGGCAGGGACACCGAAGACGTTACCGATGAACAGCGCACCGCCGATAAAAAACAGGACCACGATGCTCGCTGGAAGCGTAAATACCGCCGGATCACGAACGAGCTCTCGACCGAGCGTATCGACGACACGTCGCCCGATCGTCCACGCACCGATGAAAAAGAAGACGGACATGAGACCCGCCGCGAGGACTTTCGTGAGGACGTTTGCGCCGACTGCTGGGGCAAACGCCGGACCCGTCGTCGCACCGCCGATATTGTATGCGACAAAGCAGGCGACGGCGACGCCAGTAAAAAACAAGATCGAATCAAACATGTCTGTGTGTGGCCTCGTTCCGGATCCTCAAATACATGTTCACTCTCTACCGGTTTTGAGATCGTAGGAAGGATGAGCTTAAACACCCCAAATAAACAACAGACCAAGCGTCGTTACGACCGCCAACAGGAGTTGTAGCGGCGCACCGACACGAAAGAAGTCGGCGAACGTGTACCCACCAGGGCCGTACACCATCAAATTCGTCTGATATCCGATGGGTGTGAGCATGGCCGTCGAGGCACCAAACGTCACCGCCAGAACGAACGTGAACGGGTCGGCACCGATCGCCTCGGCCGCTTCGATCGCGACGGGAATCGTAAGGACGACACTCGCGTTGTTGCTGACGACGTTCGTGATGACCGCAGTGAACACGTAAAACAACCCGAGCACGATTGCCGGTGAAAGGCTGATCGTGAACACTAATATCGTCGTCGCAAGCCATTCTGCGGCCCCTGTTCGCTCCATCGCGACACCGAGCGGAATCAATCCCGCAAGCAGAAAGATAACACTCCAATCGACTGAGGAGTACACTTCGTTTGGCCGAACGCAACCGGTGGCAACCATCGCAACGATGCCGCCGAGTG
>SKKJ01000252.1 GCA_007121575.1 Natronomonas sp. | reverse complement strand
TCGAAGACCATCCGTGGGACTTTGAGATCATAGATACACTGAATGAAGAGCTCATCGAGCGATGTAACGTATCTCGCGAACGGTTCCGGAAACGTGTCTTCCGCGATCTGATTCTGTCTCTCACGTATTTCGGGCCGAAGTTTACCCGGGGGAAGTGAACCCTTGCGCTGTCGTCCATCGATGTCTGTAAGAATATCGTTGAGCTGTTCTCCCCGTCGGATCTTCTCGTACCAAACAAGATTGACACGACGGTCGCCTCGATCCGTCGATCCATCCGGTCCAGGAACTGGGTACGTGAGTATCTGTGCCTCTGGTGTGTGATAGATGACGAACGCTTCACCAAGATGAGCGGCGAGATCATCCGCGAGTTGGTTTTCAGAAATCGCCCCGCGCCAAGCAACGTATCCCGCGTATTTGGGAGAAATGTCGGGAAGTAATTGCTTCCGGATCGTCGAATCGTATCCTTCTGCTGCGACGACGATATCGCCCGTTGCCGTGTCTCCGTTCTCAAATCGGAGCGTTGCCGACTCGGTTCCGTTCTTAACGCCGACAGTGGTTTGCCCCATATGATATGAGCCATTCCCGATGGAGTCTCGAAGCGGGCGATAAAACGTATCCCACGATGTCGACCAGATCGTGTAGGGGCGACTCACTCGAACGCGTCCGTCGTGATCGAGATAATCGAGACGGTCGATGACGACAGAGACCTCCTCTCGAGTGTCGATAAGACCGTTTTTCTCCATGTACAGAAACAGCTCCGGATCGGGAACGATACCGGCACCTCGACCGACCATCTCGCCACGTGGGATGCGTTCAAACACATCGACGCCGTGACCGGACTGTTGGAGAGCGTGGGCAGTAAACAACCCACCCATCGATCCGCCAGAGATAACGACATCAAGTTGGTCGGATTCGGGCAATTCGTCGATGTCGTACTCCGTTCGGAGGATGTCTGAATGATAGTAAATATGGCCAATGTGATCGACGCGTGGTTCGCCGTCGTACTCGTATACGCTCCGAAACCGTTCTGGCATACATAAAAATGTGGATGATAATTAATAAACATTTTCGACGCGTTTAATAATCGGTCGGTACCAATATTTATCATTAATTACAATGTATAAAACGAATGGTAACATGACAGATGAGATCACATTCGGATACATACCCTGTACGGAGACGCCAGACGGCCGAGAGATGGATCGCCTCAGAGATGAGATCATCGCGGAAGCGAAACACGCCGAAGACGTTGGATTCGACGCGTTTCAGCCGAGTGAACACCACCAACAGGAAACGGGATATTGGCCGTCTCTACTCACCGTATTAGCGGGTGTTGCCAGAGAAACGGAATCGATCGAACTCGGAACGTCGTTATTTCTACTTCCGCTCTATCACCCCGTGCAAGTCGCCGAAGAAGCAGCGATGGTCGATATTCTCTCTGACGGCCGGCTCGGCGAGTTTACGGTTGGGGCGGGGTATGCCGAAGACGACTTCGAAGCGTTCGATATCCCGACAGCCAACCGGCCGTCGTTGATGGAAGAGTCTTTGACGCTACTTCCGAGATTTTGGACCGAAGACGACGTGTATCACTTCGGAAAACGGTTCAACGTCGAAGGCGTCTCAGTAACGCCGAAGCCTCTGACGGATCCACGTCCACCGCTATATGCGGGAGCATGGACCGAAGAAGGAGTCAAACGATGTGCTCGACTTGCGGATGGATGGCACACGGACATCCTCAATACCAGAGAGACGCTGAAAGGTTTTGCAGATCTCTATCACGAGCGGTGTGAGACGATTGGCCAACCGGGACGTGTCAGCATGATGCGCGAAGCGTGGGTTGGAGAAGACCGAGAGACAGCTCGTGAAACCTGGGGTGACGCCGTAATGCAGCCTCACAGATACTACTATTCAGCGGGTGGATACAGCGAAGAAGCGGACCCGTGGTTGAAAGAGATCGACGATCCACAGGAACTCAGGTTCGACCGACTCCAAGAGGATCGGTTCATCTTCGGATCACCCGAAGATTGTATTGAGCAGATCGAAGAGTGCCATGAAACCCTCGGCGCAACGCACTTCGCGCTACGGTTTAGATATCCAGAAGGACCGTCACATGAGAAGACGATGGGGGCGATCGAACGATTCGGTGAGGAAGTCATCCAGTATTTCGAAGGATAGCGATCGAGCGCCACTCCCGGAGAGGTTTTTAGGGTTCAGCGAAGAGAGATGATATGGATGGGTTCGAAGCGTCGGTGAACGTCCCCCGAGGACGATTCGAATTTAAGCACCGACCAGAGACCGATCGAGATTTCGAGACCGCGCTCCAGCGGGCGAGATCGGGTGTTCGACTCGATGTCGAAGACGCGATCGAGCTACTGACGACCGGAACGGATTCGACAGGCATCGATATCGAACGGAAAGAGCATGTACTAGAGACAGCGGACCGACGACGTGCGGAGGTCGTCGGCGAGGAAGTGACGTTCGTCGCAAATCTAAACAACAACGTCACCACCGCGTGTAACGTCGGCTGTCTTTTCTGCAACTTCAAAGATGCGGCCCAACGCTTCGAAAAGGGACACGACGGAGAGACCGCGGGATTCACGAAGACGCCCGAGGACTCACGAGAGATCGCCCGAGACGCCGTCGAACGCGGCGTGTATGAGATCTGTTCAGTATCCGGGTTACATCCGGCACTCGTTCTCGATGATGAACACCGCGAAATCCTTGAGGCGTCCGATGGGGATCACAATTACAAATCCGCATCAGCGTACGAAATCGACCCGGGGACGTACGTCGAACAGATCGAGGCGATGAGCGTCGATGGCGTACACGTCCACTCGATGACGCCCGAAGAGGCGTATCACGCTCGCCGCGGGACCGACTGGAGTTATGAGGAGGTCTTCGAGCGCCTCAAAGCTGCCGGACTCGATTCGGTGCCGGGCACGGCGGCGGAGATCCTCGTCGATGAGGTCAGAGAGGTTATCTGCCCCGGGAAAATCGGGACAGACGAGTGGCTCGAAGCGATGACGGCCGCGGCTTCGGTCGGCCTCGGAACGACCGCGACGATCATGTACGGGCACGTGGAAAACGAAGCCCACCGAGCGTTACATCTCGATCGAATTCGAGCGTTACAGGATGAAACCGGGGCGATAACCGAATTCGTTCCGCTGTCGTTCGTTCATCAGGAGACGCCGCTGAAAGAGCAAGGGCTCGTCGAAACCGGGGCATCCGTCCACGAAGACGAACTGATGATCGCCGTCTCGCGGCTCTATCTCGACAATATCGAACACATCCAGTCGTCATGGGTCAAATACGGCGATACGCAGGGACTGAAAATGCTCACGTGCGGTGCGGACGATTTCATGGGGACGATCCTCTCCGAGGAGATCACGAAACGAGCGGGCGGCGGGTACGGCGAGTTCCGATCCGTTCGAGAGTACGTCGACATGATCGAATCGATCGGGCGAATCCCGGTCGAGCGCTCGACAGATTACGAAAAGCGACGGGTGATCGATACCGAAAACGGACCGTTCGGCCCGACGCTCGGACCGAAAGCGGACGGAACGCCGTTGATTTGAGCTACTCACCGCGTTAACGGTGGATTTTCGCCTCGCACGTTCCGTAACGCGACGTCACCCCCGGCGTGATTCAGAAAACGACCTTTTCGACGAATATGTGAACAGACTTACTTGTCCGGTGTTTGAATGGCGGATTAATGGAGACACCAGTCTCACGTCGAACGTTGCTCGGAGTCGGGAGTGCGGCGGCCGCGCTTTCTATCGCCGGTTGCGGTGCATCGACCGAAAATGAGCCGCAAGGGACACACGAAGCGACCCTAGTGGCCGATATCGACGAAGGAGAGATGCAAACGGCACAGCAAGAGGCACAAGCTGCTCAGCAAGACGCCCAACAGCGGTTTGAAGACGGTGAGATCGATCGAGAGGAAGCCCAACAGATCGTCCAAGACGCCCGAGACGAACTCGAAGCGCTACAGCAGGATACATCGAGCCCCTCTCCGAATTCGCCACAGACTGTCGAAACAAGGGCAGCACTCGACGCGATGCTAGCTGATCACGAACTTGTCCTCGTTGATTGTTTTGCCGAATGGTGTGGACCGTGTCAGCAGCTCAAACCGATCGTCAAACAAATGGCAGCTGACACCGCAGCAACTGTGGTCACAGTGGATATCGACACGCTTCCTGACGTTGCCCGCGAGTGGCAGGTTCGAAGTGTTCCAACGTTACTGCTCTTTGTCAACGGTGAGCCTGTCGAACGATTGATGGGAGTTCAACCGTATGATCGACTCGTTGAGGTCATTACCCGTTACGCCGAGGATGAGTGAGCGTAAGCGCTCAGTATCTGCCGTACTGCGTTTCCCTGTGTCGTGTGTTTCACTCAAATACGATCACTCGTCGATG
>SKKJ01000316.1 GCA_007121575.1 Natronomonas sp. | reverse complement strand
TGACGCCCGAAGCGATCGCCGACGGGTTCGTCAGCGGCGACAGCCATCGCCCGGGAACCGGTTTGCTCTGTCTCGAAAACACCCACAACAGCAAGGGTGGAACCGCCATTTCAGTGGATCGGATCGACGCGGCGTGCGAGGCGGCCGCCGAACGCGGGATGCCAGTTCATCTCGACGGTGCGCGGCTGTTTAATGCGGCGGTGGCGCTCGAAACAGAGCCCGCACGCCTCGTCCGAAACGTCGATTCGGTAATGTGTTGTCTCTCCAAGGGGCTCGGCGCACCGGTCGGTTCGATGCTCGTCGGAAGCGAGCAGTTCATCCAAGACGCCCGACGAGTGCGGAAGCTGTTCGGTGGAGGGATGCGACAAGCGGGGATCATCGCCGCACCGGGGATTCTCGCGCTAGAGAATCGAGATCGGCTGGCCGAAGATCACGCGAACGCCAAACGGCTGGCCGATGGACTTACCGAAGTCGATGGAATCAGCGTCGACACACCGGAGACGAATATCGTCTTCGTCGAGACGGACGAGCCCGCGTCGTCGTTTCTCGAACGCTGTCGGAGTACCGGCGTGTTAGGTGTCGCGTTCGACGAACACCGAGTTCGGTTCTGTACGCATCTGGACGTCGATCGAGACGACATCGAGACGGCGATCGATCGGCTCACCGGTCTGTAACTACCGCCGTTTACCCTCGCGGACCCCTTCGGAGAAGCTGAGAAGCGTTTTTCGGATGAATAAAAAGGCGGCGAACACGATGAGCAACAACACCGTGATGATCCCGACGAGCACGGGATCGACGCCCAAAAACAGCGGGAACACCGAGAGCGCCGAGGGGAGAGAGAGCGTTGGGAACATACAGATGGGTAACATCGCCGCGACAAAACCGTTTCGGGCGATACGTGCGACCGAGCGTTCGAGAGGACGCGATCGGATCGGACAGTATCGAAGGGAGCGACGGCAGACACGACACCATCGAGTACGTACGCTTAATCCAGAGCCGCGAGTAGCGGACGTATGAGTTCGAGAGAAGCGGTATACGAACGAGCGCGGATGGCCGATGCCAGAGTGGGATACGGCGACTCTCCGGCGCTCGTCGCGATCGATCTGCAGTACGGCGAAACGGACGAAAACTCCCCGATGGGCTCTGATCTCTCGGCAGTCATCGAACGGACGAACGAGCTCGTCGACATCGCACACGAAAGGGACGTTCCGGTCTTTTGGACGAAGGTGGTGTATCGCCACCCGGATGCCGCCGATGCCGGGCTGTGGACGAAGAAAATCCCGGCACTAGCGGAGTGGAAACCGGGGACGCGTTGGGTCGAGCTCGACGATCGCTGTCACGTCGAAGACGGCGACCACATTCTCGTGAAGCGACACGCGAGTTCGTTTCACGGGACAGAGTTGGATTCGATGCTCACCGCGATGGGGCGGGATACGCTCATCGTCACGGGCTGTTCGACAGGTGGATGCGTCCGCGCGACGGTGGGCGATTCGAGCGCACACGGCTATCATACGATCGTCCCCGAAACGTGTGTGGGCGATCGATCCGACGAACAACACGAAGCGCACCTGTGGGACCTCGATCGAAAGTTCGCGGACGTCGAACCGATCGAAGCGGTCGCGGAATACCTTCGGAGTCAGTGATGATCGGTTGTGGAGGTCGGCTGCCCGCGCGTAAGTAACACTCATACCGACGCGGAAAATACACCATTTCGATGAGTCTCTTGCCCTCCATTCCGGACATCTCCACCGAGGCCGAACCGCGAGTCGTCGGTCTCGACAGCGAAGAGGCGGACGAGTTGCTCACTGCGCTTTCTTCGGAGACGGCACGGCACGGCCTCTCGGAGCTCCACGAAGAACCGGCCCCGCCCGGCGAGCTCGCAGAGCGGGTCGACACTTCGCTGCAGAATGCGCAGTACCACCTCAGCAAACTCGAGGACGCTGGGATCGTCGAAGTCGTCGGAACCGCCTACTCCGAAAAAGGGCGTGAGATGTCCGTTTACGGCCCCGCAGACAGTCCGCTCGTTATCTTCGCCAGCGAAAAGGAACGAGCGCCGGGGCTTAAATCAGCGATATCGCGGCTGTTCGGCGGATTTTTGATTCTCGGTATCGTCGCGGCGGCGGTGCAGGTAGCGTTCGGTGACGGACTCGTAGACGACGCGGCGGACGAGCCGACGCGAGAGGACGACGTCGGTGCGTTCGGCGCACCGGAGGAAGCGCCCGAAGCGGATGCGGACACACCGGCGGAAGCCGCCGACGGGATCGAAGCGATGGTCGAAGCGCTGCTAGCCGGTGGGTTACCCCCCGGACTGGCGTTCTTTCTCGGCGGGGCGATCGTGTTGACGGTCGTCGTCACGTTCCCGTATATTCGAGCCCGACTCCGAGCGCGCCGATAGCACCCGAAAAGCGGAGCACCGATAAAAGGTCAAAGAGCGATTTGAGCCATGGGTGTCCTTTTATCAACGCCAACCGACTGCAACGTTGCGCTGAACGCTTCGGCCCTCCATGCCCTGCCCGATCAGATCCGATCCACCGGCGTTCAGCGCGTGGTCCCCGTCTTGCTCCTGTGTTCGAAGGATGCGATAGAGAGCGTGAAAAGCCAGCGCTGGCTCAGACGCGACTGAAGGTCACGAGTAGCAACAAACCACCCGCGGTGAACGACAGCCCGCCCAAAAGCCCCCACGCGGCGGCGTATCCGCTGACATCGATCAGATACCCGAACGCCGGCGGCGCGAACAGCCCGCTCAGCGTCATCGCCAATTGACCCACCGCAGAGGCCGCGCCGAGCTCCTCTTCGGGGAAAAGCGTTGAAATGCACGAAAAATACACCCCCGGAGAGCCGAGAATGAAGACACCGATACCAACGAACGCGATCCCGGCCACGAGCGCCGTGTTCGTCAACGGGAGTACGAAAAACAAAAGGCCGCCGCCGATCGCTTGGGCGATGAGTATTCCGCCCGTCCGAACTCTGGGCGTCCCCGGAAGGACGTCCGCTAACGTCCCGGCACCGATCCGTCCGGCGCTGCTAGCGATCTGTAACGTCGCCAAAACCAGCCCACCGGTGGCGACGGTCGCACCGATCGATTCCTCGATGAACAGAACGGTATACCCCGTCGTCGTGTAGAACGCCGAACCGATACACGTGCCGGCGAGCAACAGAACGATGAAAGGTTTGTTCGAAAGCAATCCGCGAAAGTTCGGCACGTTCGGTTCCGCCCGATCCGAATTACGATAGATGAAAAAGAAGGCGACTGCGATCGCGAAACTGACGCCCGCGGCAACGAGAAAGCCGAACTGCCAGAAGAAGAGACCCGCGAGACCGGTGATCAACACGGCTCCGATCGCGCTGCCGATCGTCGGCCCGATCTGTTTGATCCCGATCGCACGGTGTTGGCGACCCGGCTCGATCTGATCGAAGATGGCCTTGTTCGTCCCGGGCGTTGCGCTTCCGTACATCGATCCGATGAAGAACGCGGCGAGCAACAACAGCCAATAGGACGGGGCGACCGTGACGGCGAACACGCCGATCGCGAGGCCGATCAATCCGAGGGTGAGTGTCCGGCGTTCGCCGAACCGGTCCGTCGCGATACCGAACGGGAGCAACGACGTCGCATAGCCGAGCGAAAGCGCAGTGATAATGAATCCGATCTGTACGCCCGAGAGATCAAACGCGTTTCGAAACAGCGGCGTACCGGCATAGATCGCGTAATAACAGATGCTGGCGGCGATATGCCAGATTGTTACCGCAGAAACGATCTTCCAGAATCGTACTTTCATACAGGCAGGTTACCCAACACAATAATAGTCGTATTGATTGTCCGCAGAGAACAATACACATACCCTGCGGAAGGCGGAGCCGTTCGGCCGCCGATCTATTCGCGTGGTTCGACCACGAAGCGCTCGAAAACCGTCCCGGACGGTTCGACGAGCGTTCCGCGTGCGCCGTCTATCTCGTCGTCCCACACCAGCTCAGCGTGTGCCGGGCGGTTCCAGCGCGGATCGGCGTGGCTGCCGGGGTTAAGGACCGGAACGGGTCCGTCACGGAACATCGGTTTGTGAGAATGGCCGACGACGAGTAAATCGGCGTTCGACTGGCGTCCGAGCATCGAGAGCGCGGTGTCGGTGTGTTCGTGTCCGTGGACGACGACGATTCGAAGGTCGTTCCACTCGAAAAGGAGGTTCGCGGGGATTCGGTCACGAATAGCTGGCGAGTCGTTGTTGCCGTAGACGGCATAGAGCGGACCATACGATTCGAACGCATCGAGGACGGGTTCGGTGGTGAAATCCCCAGCGTGGACGAGAACGGTAGCCGCTTCGACCGCTTCAGCCGTCCGACCGGAAAGCGCCGCGCCGTCGCGGCTGTGCGTATCGGAAAGCGCAACGAGCATACGCTCGATACGGCACACAACGGTAAGTTTTCACCGTCAGCCGATGAGC
>SKKJ01000061.1 GCA_007121575.1 Natronomonas sp. | reverse complement strand
GCGATGGGTGTCGCCTTCGCGTCGGGGTTCGAAGAGGTCGCCTTTTTATTAGCGATCGTTATCGGATTACAGAACATTCCGGACGGGTTCGCGTTTGCCGTTCCATTCGGTGAAACAGGCATCTCAAACGCTAAATTATTGATATATACGACTCTTTCCGGACTCGTCCCACAAGTGTCTGCGGCACTCTTTGGGTTCTTTTTAGTTTCATTCGCGGAGGGGATCTTTTCGCTCGCTGCTGGATTCGCTGCGGGAGCGATGATAGCCGTCGTGTTCCGCGAGATGATACCGTCTTCACACGGTCACGGATACGCGGACGCCGCCACAGCCGCATTCATCATCGGATTTGTGCTGATCGTTATCGTCGACGAGGCGCTCGTGATCTGAGATTCGGTGTATAAAACGTGGCAAAGAAACCGACGCGCATTATCCCGATATACCGAGCGTCTATTTCGTAAGTCGAAAGACGTGTTCTCGATCAGCATCACAGCTCGGACAGACGTAGTGATAGACGACCCGTCTGCCATCCGATTTGCTCGTCCAACTACACGAGTCACAGACATATCCACAGTCGGGACACTTCGTATCAGTGTTCTCGTATCGACTTCGGAGCCGTTCGAACGGGGTACCACCGAGATTGATGCGTGATTTCATATAGCACGATATGACGCCCATCCGAATAAAAATATCTATCAGTTCATCCATAATAACTGGACGTATAAACAGACATCGGCGATTATGGTCAGCTGTATCGAAGACATCGTTCGAGTTATCATGACTTGTGAATCCTCGAAGAGATGAGGAGCGCTCCACCGATATTTTATATACGTATCTCGAATCAACGACAAATGAATCGGGGTATACTCGGAACGATCGGTTCACCGCTAGTACAGGTATCGTCGCCACCGGGGTCAGTTATCGCAGCGAAAATCGAGTCAAAGAACCCCGGCGGATCCGCGAAGGATCGCCCGGCGCTCGCGATGGTGGAAGCGGCGGAGAAAGCGGGTAAACTCTCTCCGGGAGATCGGATCGTCGAACCGACCTCTGGAAACACGGGGATTGGCCTTTCGGTCGTCGCTGCGGCGAAAGGCTACGATATCACCGTCGTGATGCCAGCTTCGAAATCGCCGGAGCGTCGACAGCTAATGGCCGCATACGGTGCAGATTTAGAACTCATCGACGGGACGATCTCCGACGCAAAAGACCGGGCGGATGAACTGGAAGCCGAAGAAGGGATGATACAGCTAGGACAGTTCGACAACCCAGCGAATCCCGAAGCGCATTATCGAACGACCGGCAAAGAGATCGTAGAGCAGGTCGACGGTCATCGGATCGATGCCCTCGTCGCAGGAATTGGGACCGGCGGAACTATTTCCGGGGTCGGCCGTCGACTCAAAGAGGCGTTCCCAGATGTCTCGATCGTGGGTGTCGAACCCGAAACGAACGCCGTGTTATCGGGTGGAGAACCCGGAGACGACGAGTTTCAAGGGATGGGTCCGGGGTTCGTTTCTCCAAACCTCGACCGTGACCTTTTAACCGATGTCGAGACCGTCAGCATCGGCGAGGCCGAAGCGGAGTGTCGACGGCTCGCTCGCGAGGAAGGTATTCTCGTGGGGCAATCGTCTGGCGGATCGCTCGTCGCCGCAAAGCGTATCGCACGACGGCTCGCTGAAGAGCGAAGCATCGATCCAAAAGCGTGTCCGGGGCCGGATAACAACGTGGGGATTCTCGAAGACGAGCCGGTGGATACCGAACCGATTCCGGAATCGTGCCCGCTCGTTATAACGGTCTTTTGGGACTCAGGCGAGCGGTACATGTCGACGGGGTTGTTCGAATAGCAGTTTCGAGCGCTGTATCGGTCCGGTGTATTACTATACAACGTCTCGGAGTTCGGGTATGACCGCGTTTTCGATCCGATCTCGCAGCGTCGATTGCCACCCTACAGAGCGTACGCCCGAGTGTCGGCAATGAAAGTTGCGATCGATCAGCTCGAAATCTACAACAAACTCGCCTCACGAGGCGCAAAACAAGCTGCACGAGCCGTATCGCAGATGATTGGTAGCCGTATTCAACACGAGGTCACGGGGGTTAGCTTGGTATCGGATACGGCACTCGAGGAGATCTTCAACGGGCAGCGTTACGTTGGCGTACAAGTGGGGCTGAGTGGAGGGATTTCAGGAGAGACAGTGTTAATCTTCGATCCGGAAGCCGCCGAAACGCTCCGAAAGCGATTGGGACCGAACGATACCAACGGGTTACTGATCGGCGGCGCGTTTGCAGAACTCGGCAATATTATGATCGGTGGGTTCGTCGACGGTTGGGCAAACCACCTCGACACATCGGTCGATACGACGCCACCAACGTACATAGAAGCGAGTGGGACACGGATACTTCCACGGTTGATACGTCGTGATGCCACCGAGTACGGCGCGTTTCTCTTCGAAAGTCGTTTAGAAGCTGTTAACGGCGATCTTTCGTTTCCGATTTATCTGATCCCCGAATACACCGAGTTCGTTTCACTTTTGGAAGGCCAATCGAGCGCCCGTACCGTCCCTGTGGAAAAGCTGACCGCGTTCAACGGCTTTACCGACCAAAGCGCGACGCGAGCCGCAGAGCAGATCGCACAACTAACCGGATTTACCACGGACGTCTGCGTAAGCCAGCTTCGGTTTCTCTCGTTTGCAGACATCGCAGCGGAGGTCGGGACGAAAACGTACACGAGTGTCATTTTCGAACTAAACGGATTGCCGAGCGGCTTTTTTATTGCCATGTTCACCGAGCAATCTGCGGAACGAATCGCTGATGCGATGGTGCCGACAGGTATTCAATCCGCTGACGATGGTATGAAGGAGGCTGCGATAAAAGAGTTCGGTAACATTATCACGAGTGGTTTTATTGACGGGTGGGCAAACACGCTACAAAGTAGTATCGAGCACACACCACCGGAGTTCGTTCGAGATTCCGGGGCGGACGTCATTCAAACGGTGAGAGATCGGCTTCCAACGGAGCAGCGGTACGCGTTCACGATCGAGACGACGATCGAAATCGCTGAGAAAAAAGCAGCGGTACAGCTGTATGTCGTGCCTGATACGCACGAACTCACAGAAGCGCTCTCAGCACTTCCAGCACAGTGATTATCGAGTTACAACCACTGAGTACCCGTAACGAATCTCAGACCGATGAATAGATCCGGGTTCGTATAACCATATATAAATATATCGCGTATATGTGTGTGCAACACCGAATCGACCGACGATTAATGAGCAGGAAGGTGTTTACTCGCGTATGACAGAGATTGAATCGGCAGTTTCTACGCTTCCACCAAGCGCAAAGCTCGTGTACAAAACGCTCCAGTATGAGGGACCGATGTCACAGGCACAACTGGCCGATGCCTCGTTGCTCCCGCAGCGGACTGTTCGTCACGCACTGAAAAAACTTGAAAGCGTAGACGCCATCGAAGAGTCGGTCTATCTCATGGACGCCAGAAAATCGAGTTATCGAATCGCAGGCACTGGTGAGGAGCAAGCAGAGCTCCTCACCGTGTAAGCGAATTGAGCAAGCAAGCAGCGTAGCTGTAACCGGTCGCCCGAACGTTTCGAGTGTGGTTCGTGTGAGTTATTATCGACTCTCTCGCTGTTCGACCTTGTTTAAATGGATGAAATCCACCATACACACTGTTGAAACGATTTTGTGAGAACCATCAATCACACTCTGATGGTAAAATTCTTTGTCTATGGTAACGTAGCTCTCTCTATGTCGGCAGAAACGGATGCACAGGGACGGCTATACATCCCAAAGGAGGTGCGCGAGAAGTACGGCCAGAAGTATCACATCGTCATGTACGAGGACAGAATCGAGCTGATCCCGGTCGCGGACGACCCCCTCGCCGCTGTCCGCGAAGCGGCGGGCGAACTTCACGATGCATCCGTCAAGGAAATTCGGGAGGACATCGAGGCGGAGGCGAAAGACGAAGCTGAGGAAGCCGGCGGCGACAGATGACGGTGTACGTCGAGACGGATTTCCTGCTCGCACTCGCCAAAGATACCGATTGGTTGCAAGGCTCCGCAGAGGATGCCCTTGACGAGTACGACGTCGAAACGTCACCGTTCTCGTACCTCGAACTCCTTCTCGCCCGGGAACGCTACGAGTTCGACTACGTTCCGCTAGTGGCAAACCTACTAGAACTCGTCCCTGTGCGGAGCGAGGAAGAGAGACAGGTAGTTCTGAAAGCAGTCAACTACTACGACGAGGGAATGACGCCGTTCGACACGTTTCACGCAGCGACCGCGGAAACGCGAGGGATGGACGTACTCTCCTCTGAGAAGGACTATGAAGATATCGAAGTCGAGCGAGTCCCACTCGAACCGACCGACGAGGAATAACTTCGGACAGAGAATGGAGTACCAACTGAACGAAGCGTGGTTCTCATAACAGTTAT
>SKKJ01000214.1 GCA_007121575.1 Natronomonas sp. | reverse complement strand
GATTACGGTACGTACCTCGTGACGCCGCGTGGCAGCCGCGAGGTGGAGGATTTCTGATAATGAGTACTGAAGATACTGCAGACACGAACGCGGAGGCATCGACTACCGAATGCGGCGGAGCGACGGCCGAAACCGACGCCGAAACGAAGGGCGAATGCGGTGCATCTTCGACGTCGTCGGAATCGGCCTCGGCGTGCGGCGCGTCGAGCGATGGAGACGAGGAAGAGGTCGGTGCGAAAGCCGACGATTTCGAAACCGAACCCGGAAAGCTCGTCACCGTCGGGCTGGGCCCCGGGAAGCCGGAAGGCATGACCGCGCGAGCGAAAGCGGCGCTCGCCGACGTCGAACACATCATCGGCTATCGGACCTACGTCGATCTGTTACCCGACGAGATTACCGAGGGGGCCGAAGATATCTACTCGACGCCGATGTGCGGGGAAGTATCCCGAACGGAGGAGGCGGTCGACCGGACGCTCGCGGGCAACGACGTCGCGATCATCGGCTCGGGCGATCCAAACGTTTACGCGCTGTCCGGGCTCGCGTTGGAGATTCTCGAATCGAAGGGCGGCTCCGCCGACGCGGTCGATTTCGAGGTTATCCCGGGCGTTCCGGCGGCGCAATCCTGCGGGGCGCGTCTGGGCGCACCGCTCGTCAACGACAGCGTTTCGGTGTCGCTGTCGGATCACCTGACGCCGATTGAGGAGATCGAATCGCGGCTTCACGCCGTCGCACCCGAAGGGTTCACGATCGCGATCTACAACCCTTGGAGCCGAAAGCGCCGGGAGAACTTCCAGATTTGCTGTGACATCTTGCTCGAACACCGCGACCCGGACACGCCGGTCGGCATCGTTCACGGGGCCTCCCGCGAGGACGAAAAGACGATGATCACCGACCTCGAGACGCTGCCGGAGCTGGGCGAAGAGGACATTATCGACATGACGACGACAATCATCGTCGGCAACGAGGATACCTACGTCTTCGAGGATCGGATGGTAACGCCGCGAGGCTACGAGACGAAATACGACTACTGATCATGACGTACGAGATCACAGTCGATCTGAAGACGTGCGACGGCATCTTCGCTTGCCTCGTTCGGGACGGCCGGTTCGAGGAGGCCGACGACGGGTTGGTGGATCTTCCCGGCGGACGGCGCGAAGACGGGACACTGACCGCGACCTTCGATGACGACCAAATCAGCGAGGCGCGGGATGCGGCCGCCGCCTGCCCGCTCGATGCGATCGAGGTGACAGAGCCGTGAGCCGTGAGAACGGGCGAAGCGAATCCTCGGTGGGTGCGAATGGCGAAGCCGTGAGCCGCGAGGACGAGCGGAGCGAGTCCTCGAAGAAGCGAGCGGGAGGAGCGGAGCGACGACACGCGAGCGCCGACGCCGATGCACCCTCAAATCTGCTCGAAGCACACCCGGAAACGGCGTACTTTTGGGGACGGACGATCGGTGATGGGGAGGCCACGACCGACGGTGTCGTGGTTCGGACGAACGATAAAGACGCCGCGGAGCTGCTCTCGGCGATCGCGGGGAGCGAGGACGAACGCAGTGAATCCTCGGAGAACGCGAGCGGCGACGCCGCGAGCCGCGCGTTCGTCGGTCATCGCAGAACGGAGCGCGAGTACGCTCACGACACCTCGATCACTCGCCGCGAGGACAGCTATACGGTTCGGCTCCACGGCTCAATCGGAAACCGAGCGGCGGCCGCGCTCGGCCTTCCGTTCGAAGGCGATCCGGGCGGCTATCGGCTCGACGCACTGGCGGCGTACGACAGGCAGTTGCTCCGCGGCTTGCTCGAAGGCTGCGGTACCGTCTGTTTCAAATCTTCATCGGGGACGGTCGGCATCTCGTTTGTCGCCGACGATCGGGCGCTGCTCGAACGGATCGCGACGTTGCTCGATTCGGCTGACGTGGAGACACCGTACGGAGAGATCTCCGAGACGTCCTCCGGGGGCTATTGGTTCGGAATTGACGACGAGGCGGCTCCCGAATTCGGCGAGTGGGTGTACCAAGGTTGTGAGGAGTCCGGGCTGTTCGCTCCGAGCCGCCGCCGCAAACTCGAACGGAGCATTGAGGAGGCCAACGCGTACTAATGCTCGACGACGAGGCGATCGTGTTAACCGGACACGGCTCCCGCAGAGAGCGCTCGAACGAGCAGGTTCGCGAACTGGCCGCCGGGCTCGAAGCTCGCCTCGGATTCCCGACCGACGCCGGCTTCATCGAACTCGCTGAACCGTCGATCGGCGAGGCGATCGAATCGTTCGTCCCCTCGGTCTCGGATGTGACAGTTATCCCGCTGTCGCTGTTCGCGGCCAGCCACGTCAAAGCCGACGTACCGCTCGTCGTTAACGAGGCGCGAGCCAAACACGGCGTTCGGATCCACAACGGGCGACATCTCGGCGTCCACCCGGCAATCGTCGAGTTGCTCGACGAACGGGCAGAGGCGGTGGAAACAGCGCTCAGCGTCGATCGAGCCGACGATGACGTGCTCGTCGTGCTGTGTGCCCGCGGCTCCTCCGATCCGGACTCCAACGGTGACGTCCACAAACTGGCGCGGCTGCTGTATGAAGGCCGTGAGTTTCTCGACAGTGAGGCGGCCTTCATCGGCGTGACCGAACCGCTGCTCGAAGACGCACTGCATACGGTCTCGAAGCGTCGCCCCGACGCGGTCGTCGTCCTCCCGTATATGCTCGGCGACGGCGTGTTGACCCAACGCATCCGCGAACGGACGGCCGAGTTCGACGAGGAATACCCGTACGCCGCTGCCGGTTGCGGCGACCCGCTCGGGACGGACGACCGATTGCTCGACGTGCTTGTCGACCGGTTCGAAGAAGCCCGAAGCGGCGACGTGTCGATGTCGTGTGACACCTGCAAGTACCGGGTGGAGATGGACGGGTTCGAATCGGAAGCAGGCGGAGCGCGGGCGCTGTTACGCGCGATAACGCATCAGGCCGCCCACGCAGACCGCTCGAACGTCGATTCGGAGCCTCACGTCCACGACGCACCTGAAAAACACGTCGCGGTCTGTACGAACCGAACCTGCGCCGGACAAGGGTCTGTGACGGTGCTGGAGCGACTCCGACAGGCCGTTAAGTCGCGAAACATCGATGCGAGGATCACTCGAACCTCGTGTCTCGATCACTGCGGCGAGGGACCGAACGTCGCCGTCTATCCGGACGGAGTCTGGTATGGCTCCGTTTCACCCGCCGATATCGACCGACTCGCCGACTCGCTCGCGGAGAATCGGATCGTCTCGGAGTTAGTCGATCAAACGCTGTAACAACCCAATAAACGAAAATCAACGATGACTTGCCACGAAATCGAAGCGCTACGACTCGGATTGATGAACAGCCTCGGTGTCAGCGACGACGCCACGCGAAAGCACGCCCGCGACGAGTTGGGCGATTCACCGGAACCGTATATCGAAGCGCTCGCGGACGCTGAAAGCCTCGCGGCCTGCAAGCGGCACCTCGATACGGCGCTCGTCGAGCTCGAATCAGCGGTCGCAATGACCGATGACGACGACCCTGAGTACGATTACATCCGGGGACGGCTCGTCGCGGTTCGGGACGCTGAGGCGTCGCTCGATCGCCTCCTGGCACAGGGTGAAGGGTTTCTCGACGATCTCGGGGAGATTCACCACGCACTTCACGAGATTTTCCCAGCCGATGAGTGAGAGCACGTCGGAACGAACGGAACGGATCGGCCTCGGCGAACTCGATCCCTGCGGTTCCAGACAGGCGGGCCGTCGATCGGGCATTACGATGCGCGATGAGGGTCCCGTCGTCGGACTCGCCGACGGCTCCGTACGGGCGTTCGACCCAACGGGAACCGAACGCTGGACACTCGACGGCGAAGGAAGTGCGATCTCGCTGATCCCGTTCGACGACGGCGTTCTCGTCGGTGAACGCTCCGCACGCGGGGCGATCCGATCGATCGTCGACGGCGAGGAACGCTGGCGAATCGAAACCGCAGCCGTAATCGGCGAACCGACGAAGGAAACGCGGTTTTTCCTGCCGATGGTAGTCGATGCTGTCGTTTCCGACGACACGGCGTACGTTGCCGCCAGACGGTACGAGCGCCGCGGCGAGGAGAGACATTTCGAGAGCGCGGTGTACGCCATCGACTCGACCGGTACCGTCACGTGGCGATACGACGCCGATGCCTCGCCGGTTTCGCTTTCCGCACTCGACGACGGCGTCGCGGTCGCGTACAATCGCTGTCCCGGCAATCACGACGACGGACTGGTCGTTCTCGATCGCGTGGGCGAAGAGCGCTGGACGTGGGATCCCGACCGAAGCGCGACTCGACGCGTCGGCGACGTGGCGGCACTCGGCGATGAGATCGTCCTCGCGAGCCACGCCGACTATCGCGGCTATCTGCTCGCCGACGGCGATGAGAAGTGGCGCGTCGATCTCGGCCGCCCCCAATCAGGTGACG
>SKKJ01000150.1 GCA_007121575.1 Natronomonas sp. | reverse complement strand
TCGTCGCCGACGAACGCGACGGATCCGATCGTCGCTTCGTACACTGCGGTGTATGGTGAGTTGTTCTCCGGAGGCGATGACGACTGTAAGACCGGGGCAGGTGCATCACGTACGCCGGTTACACAGCCGGCGAGTCCGGCGGCGATTCCTGCGGTCCCCGTGAGAAACCCACGCCGTGTCTGCTGTGTCATACCTTCGCTATGGAGGCCATCCGAAAAGCGTCTTCGGCTTTTTTTGCGCTATTCGCTTTCTTCGAGCGTCTGTTGTCGCCAGGTTGTCCGATCGTACATTCGCTCGACTTCGCCTTTCTGCTGACGAATCGCAGTCGCAGTGTTGAACAAGAACGCGGCAACGAGGACCGTCCCGACGAGCCAGACCGCTTCGATGATCGCGCGATCGAGTTCTATGACGCTACCTATCAGATCGGTCATGGTGATCGCCGTAACACAAAGGACTGCGGGGAGCAGGTGTCTGATCAACGCCGAAAACGTCGTTCCTTCGTTGGCCTGTGTGGTTCGAATACCGTAGAAAACGGCCCACGCGGACGCGGCGATCCACCCGACGGCGACGACTGGTCGCGTCCACTCGCCAGCGGCGAAATAGCCGACCCACCACGCGAGGACGAACCCGATGATAACGAGTCCATCGACCCACGTCGGAAGCAGTCGCTTAGATCGATCGGTCGGTTGATCGGCGTGATACATCGCTCGAATCCCGAGGGCGACAAAGAGGATGAAAAACAGTACCGCGCCTTCGGTAAACGCGCCCAACCACACCAGCCCCGTGAGATCGGTTGCGATACCGCTCACGCCGTAAATGATCGCAGCACCCACGCCTACGGCGAGATATCCCCACTCGTACTCGAACCCTTCTGCGAGTACCCGCCGGACGTAGACTCCGAGAAATACGAGCAGTATCGTGGCTGCAACGGCGATCGATGCGTGTGCGAGCACGCTCGTTACGAGGACGGTTTCAGCCGGATCACCGCCACCAACAAACGGCGAGATTGCGGTCATACCGACGATTTGCTGTCCGTCCTCATAGGTTTTCATCCATGTCTCGCGGTGCGAAACATATCGAACTGCCTCTCGAGTCGCTTCGAACCAATCGATACATCACTCCGGAATCGTTTATCCTCGGTCTCTGAACTGTCGATAGGTGGTCTCAGAACCGTCGGTCATTAGCTCTGAAACAGTCGGTATGCCCCTTGCCCAACCGCGACTGGGCATTCTTCGCCATCGGGCGTTTCGCTCACAACTTCGACGGTGGAGACGCCGACGCTGTTTCCGGCGCGGATCACGTCCGCCGTCGCCGTTAGATCGCCGGCCGCCGGCCGGAGGTAGTTGACGTTGAGGTTGATCGTCGCCATGCTATCGTCGATCGGATCGGTGAGATACGGTCGGAGCACGATTCCGCCGACCACATCGATGAGGGTCGAGGCGACGCCGCCTTGAATCGTTGGCGGTTCGGTCGGGTTTGTAAGCTTGTCATCGAACGGTATCGTCGCGACCATCCGTCCGGTTTCGAACGTCTCGACGGTAAACCCGAGCCACGAGAGGAAATCGTGTTCGGCCTCGAGATACGTTTGGAGCAGTTCGACGGCTTCGTCAGGAAGGTCGTTCGGCTCGATCTCTGTCATACGTATCATCGGACCGGCTTCGGTTTGTACGCTTGGATCGCAGCCGACCCTGACGCTCAAGTTTCGCCCCCACTGATAACAACTGTGGACGATCCAACAGCGAAATTCGACACCGAGGCGTTGGTTACCGGCCTCGAACCGTTCGGGGGTTCCGAGTCCGAACGCCGAGCGGTCGCGAGGCACGCTCGCGATCTCGCTGATAGCGGTCAGTATCTCGGAGACGCTGGACTCGAACTCACTCCCGAGCACGTGATCGTTCAACTCGCGGATGCGCCGGATGAATCACCGGCATCGCGATGGAACTGGTGGATCGGCTCGCTGGAGTTCGCCTACGGCGGCTATTCGGAGTTTCAGATCCGCCAGTTCGGATGAAGGTTCTGTCGATTCGAACGAACGCGTGAACGATACCTTGTTTTTATCGGCACTGATGACCCCTGTTTAGGTATGTCACGACGGATACTCGTCCCTCTCGATGATTCTGAACGATCGACGGAGGCGTTAACGTTCGCGGTCGAAACCTATCCCGATGCGGATCTCATCGCGCTTCACATTATCGATCCAAGCGACTTCCCGACGGGTGGGTTCGAAGGTGGGACGGTCGCAGATTTCGAACGGTTCCGTGAGGGGCAAACCGAACGGGGGAACGAACTGCTCGAACGCGCCACGGACCTCGCGGCGGAAGCGGGCGTCGACATCGAGACGGCCATCGAAACCGGCCGCCCAGCGAAGACCATCGTTACATACGCCGATGCGAACGAAATCGACCACATTGTCATGGGAAGCCACGGCCGAACGGGTGCGAGCCGGATTCTGTTAGGAAGCGTCGCGGAAGGTGTGACACGTCGGTCTTCCGTTCCCGTGACGATCGTTCGATAGCACGTTTGACCCACCGCAACGACACCGAGACATCCTTGCACTTTTCCGACCGTCTCCCCATGTATACGGTATGGGTTTTGGAAGCTACGACGAATCCGAACAAGGAGACCAGACCGTCGAAACCGATACAGACGGCGCAGTCAATGTCCACGAGAACGACCACGACGGGAGCGTGGAGTTTGAGTTCGGCGAAAGCGAGGAATCACTTCTCGACCGGCTCGCCGAGATGAAATCGGACGCCGACGATGCGGAGCGCGAGTGACCGGAAACCGATGCTGGCAAACGCGTTCGGTGTGTAGCTTCGAGCAGTGAAACTGCAGTTTCTCGGCGGCGCACGCGAAGTCGGGCGAAGCGCGATCTTGGTTAACGACGCGCTGTTGCTCGATTACGGCAGTAAATCCGACGACCCACCACAGTATCCCGTCGGTAACATCTCTCCGGAAGCGGTCGTCGTGAGCCACGGTCACCTCGATCACGTCGGTGCGATCCCCTCGTTGCTCTCCGGTGATGAGCGCCCGCCGATTCACTGGACTCCGCCGACGTACGAACTGGCGATGCGGCTCGCACAGGATACGTTGAAACTTCACGGAGGGACATTGCGGTGTCCGTTCACCGAAGAGGAACGCCGCCGCGTCTCCGAAGTCTCCGAAACGCACGGATATCGCGGATCGTTTTCGGCGGCCGGACACGACATCACGTTCTACAACGCCGGTCACATCCCGGGCAGCGCACACGTTCTCGTCGATGACGGTGAGACGCGATTGCTCTACACCGGCGACTTTCATACGACTGATCAACGCCTCGTCTCGGCGACGACCGACCGACCCGATGCAGACGTCGTGCTCTGTGAGAGCACCTACGCCGATGTGGATCACGAGCCACGGGATTCGGTAGAAAAGCGGTTCGTCGAGAGCGTCCGAACCACACTGTGGGAGGGCGGGACGGTCGTCGTCCCCGCGTTCGCGATCGGGCGTACACAGGAGTTGATGCTCGTCTGTGCCGCCCACGATATCGACTGTTACGTCGACGGAATGGGGAAAGAGATAACGCAACTGCTCAGACGCTATCCTGCGTTCCTCCGAGATCCCGAAGCGATGGCGCGGGCGAAATCGAACGCCAGATTCGTGACTGGACGGAACGGGCAACGGAAACGAATCGCGGCGCAGCCGACGGTGATCGTCACCACCGCCGGCATGCTCTCCGGTGGCCCCGCAATGACGTATCTCCCCGAAATCTATGCGAATCCGATCAACAAGATCTGCTTTTCTGGCTATCAGGTCGAGGGGACGCCGGGCCGTGACGTTCTCGAGACGGGGGGTGCGGAGATCGGCGGTCGGCATCTACAGATCAGCGCACGGGTCGAACAGTATGATTTCTCGGCACACGCCGACCGCAGCGGATTGTCCGAATTCCTCGCCGGATATACGGACGCCTCCGTACTGATAAACCACGGCGACGACTGCGAACGGTTCGCCGCCGATCTACGTGCGAAGGGGTTCGAAGCGAGTGCACCCGAAATCGGCCCGGTATACACCGTCTGAATCCGACATATCTCGTCTGAACTTTCGACCGACCGCTCCCGTTACCGTTTACCTCGCTGAATACGTACGGGACGTAATGACTGCTCGACCGCTTCCGCGCGGCTCGACGCTGCTCGTCGATCTCGACGGCGTCGTCGCCGAACAGCTCCCGCGACTCTGTACGTATCTCCGTCGCGAGTACGATCATCACGTCGCCCCAGCCGACATAAACGAGTGGTCCTACGATGTTCCGGGTATCGATGGCCACATCGGCGACGTCATTCACGAGCTAATGGCCGAACACGCCGAATGGTATTTCGGCGGGATGGATCCGCGCCCGGGCGTCGCGGACACCCTCTCGGCGCTCAGCTCGGCGTATCGAATCGAGATCGCAACGCACCGGATCCCCG
>SKKJ01000221.1 GCA_007121575.1 Natronomonas sp. | reverse complement strand
CTACGGCGAACTCCCGCCCGAACGGCGGGCGTTCAGCCGATTCGTCGAATCGAGCATCAGCGAACACGAACTCTTCGATGGCGGTGCGTACAAACCGGCCGTCGTCGCGACTGACGTTGAAGCTGAAACGCTCGAAGCCACCGAGCGCGAAGACGCCCTTCGCGATAACTAACTCCCTCAGCGAACTCCCCGCGTTATTTGTACGTTCACACAAATATTGTGGTATGACTGATACGGTTATCGAACCGGGTGAGCGGACGGTTGAGGAGCTTCTTGCCGGACTCAACAATGGTGAGCGATTCGTCGTCCGCACCGAAGTGTTGGGATCGCTCGAAGAACTGACGCTCCGCTTCGATGGCGAGATTTACTACTGCGACTCGCCGACGATACTGCACAAACACACGGACGAAACGGAGATGCGCGAGTGTATCGAAAACCTCGGATTCGCCGGCAAAAGCGACTGATCTGTGATTCTTCCGTTGTCTGTCGGTTATCCCGTCGTCGCGTTGCCCTTGAGATTCGATCCACTGCCCGTTCGAAAGCGGCCCCTTTTTGCGACTCCGTAACGCAGATGCGATAATGGCTGATCTCGAGCTTCCCGACCGCCCCGACGTACCCGATGTCGCCGATGACGGCGTCTGGCTCCACTGTATCGAATGCGGCCACGAACACCCGCCCTTCGAGGAGATTATTTACACGTGTGAATCCTGTGAGGGACTTCTCGAAGTCAGATACGACCGGTATCCGACGTTCGACGAATTCGAGGGTCGCGGTGTCTGGCGGTATAACGCCGCGCTCCCGTTCGAAGAGGGCGTTTCCCTTCCCGAGGGTGATACACCGCTTCATCGAGCCCCACGGCTCGAATCCGAAATCGGCGTTCGGAACCTCCGAATCAAACACGAGGGAATGAATCCGACCGGTTCGTTCAAGGATCGAGGAATGACCGTCGGCGTCCGTGTCGCGAGCGAACTCGGCGTTGACCGGCTGGCGTGTGCATCCACCGGAAACACGTCCGCCGCGCTCGCCGCCTACGGTGCGCGTGCCGGGCTCGAAACGCTCGTGTTGTTACCGGCCGGGAAAGTCGCCGCGGGAAAGATCGCACAAGCAAGCCTTCACAATGCTCGTATCTTGGAAGTTGACGGAAACTTCGATTCGTGTCTCGACATCGTCCAAGCACTCGCCGACCGCGGTGAGGCATATTTACTCAACTCGCTGAACCCGTTCCGGTTAGAGGGGCAAAAGACGATCGGCCTCGAGATCCTGGAAGCGTTCTACGATGATCACGGTCGATTCCCCGACCGAATCGTTCTGCCGGTCGGAAACGCCGGCAACACCGCGGCATTATATAAGTGTTTCCGCGAGATGGTCGCGGCCGGTGATCTCGCGCCCGGCGACGTTCCGAAACTCACCGGCGTTCAAGCCGAGGGGGCGGCTCCGATGGTCGAAGCGATCGAAGAAGGGCTCGACGACACTCGACGGTGGTCCGAAGTCGAGACGATCGCGACCGCGATCAGGATCGGAAACCCGGTCAACGCACCGAAGGCTCTCCCGGGGATCCGCGCAACCGGCGGCACCGCCGTATCCGTCTCCGACGACGAGATCACCGACGCCCAGCGCGCGATTGCGCTCGAGGGAATCGGTGTCGAGCCGGCGTCTGCAGCGTCCGTCGCCGGGCTCAGAAAGCTCCGTGAGAGCGGCGTCGTCGACAGCGGCGAGGACGTCGTCTGTCTGACGACGGGGCATCTTCTGAAAGATCCGGACGCGGCCGCCGCGGCCGGTCGCGATCCAGAACCGGTCGGAAACAGCACCGAAGCAGTCCTCGAACGACTTGCGGGCGGGCCGGTTTCGAGCGGTGACTCGGAATCATCCGGGCTGTTCGGACGACTCGCTCGCCTCGTTCGATAACGTTCGCCTCCCTTTTGCGCCGTTCTTTGGTCTATCTCCTCGGCGAATCGACATCATAACGCACTTCGAGTTGCCGATCCGACGAGCGCGTATGGCACCGACCCGTCGCGGATTCGTGGGGCTCTCACTGATCGCACTCACTGGCTGTCTGACGAACCCGGGACGAAGCTGCCCCGGTGCCACGGTTCGGCTTTCGCTGCGACCGACGACGGAACCACCGTCGGTGCAGTTCGATCGCAGTGCGCTCTCGGCCGAAGCGATCGTCGTGCTCGAAACGGCGATCGAAGACGAGCACGTCGAACGCTGCGTCTCGTGGGAGCCCGCTCCGAACGAAACCGGTCCATCGCCGGGATTGAACGCGATCGCCGACCGGATTCAAACAGAGACTGATATCGAACTCTCCACCCGAACTGAGCCGATCGAAGTGGATGTTCGCTTCGATGGTGCCGACTACCGATTGCTACTCACCATCGAACGATCCGCGTGACTGCTCGTTCGTTTTCCCGCTTAATCGCTGTCGATGGGTTCTTTCTCTCTGGTTCCGTATTGATTCGTAATGAACCAGCTTCGAGCGATCCAGAACGCGCTCCGTTCTGAACTCGAAGCTGCGCTTGCCGGGCGACACACGCCGAATCAGGTCGCTGGAAGCTTCGCGTTGGGTGTTTTCATCACGTCTCTACCGACCTTCGGTCTCGGCGTGTTGGCCTTCTTTGCGATCGCTTCGGTCTTCGCGGGCGTTTCGAAGCTCGCGCTTTTCGCTTCCGTATTGGTGCTCAATCCGGTCGTCAAATGGGGTGTCTACGGCGCGAGCTTTTGGCTCGGTTCCGTGCTTTTGGGTCCCGTCGATGGGATAAGTCGGAGCGATATCTCGATGTCCGCTGGTCCCGAAATCGTGATCAGACTGCTCGTTGGAAATCTGATCCTTGCGGTGATTTTTACGCTGGTCGGATACGTCGTTGCCTACCGACTGACGGCAGCGTACCGTCGGCGAGCCTACGGAGCCTGAGTTCAGAAAAGGACCGGTTTAGCGTGGCAAACCTACGCTTCGTTCGGCGTATAGATATTGACCAGCATCAATAGGAGCGCACCCATACCGACTGCGAGCAGCGCGAGGCCGAGATAGCCGATTCCTTGGGTGAGCAAATCCGGTGACGATCCAACGTCGGCCATCGCGACCGCGATCGCCCACAGGACACCGGCCGCGACGAGCGCTGCACTCCGCGTTTTTCCGTACGTCGAGATTGCTTCTGACATGTTCGTGGCGGCCCTACGACCGGGGGGTACCTGATTATTGCGTCTTCGATTCGGTGTGGCTGTGTCGGATCGGAAGAGTTCAGCTGTCATTTTCGCTCATACACGTTCGACCTCGATCCGACCACGTCCGATATCGATTCGACAAACCTACCAAACGGTCATATCGAAGGCGGTACAGAGCCAACCAATGAGACCTGACGACGACGAGTGGATCTCTATGGATCTGTTCGGGAAGTCCGTTCTCGTCGTTGGCGGAGACCGAGTCGGCAAAGAAGTCGCATCACAGTTCGACACCACTATTGAACACACTACAGGTACTGCGTCCGCTACCTGTGCTGAGTACACTACTGAATCCCCGGTTGGTGCGGTTATTCTTGCGGTCGATGGATCCCAGCCGGGCGATGCGTTGATCGATGTTAAACTCCCGTCGTTACCTGCTGCATCGACCCATCTCGCAGTTGTGACGGTTCCTGCGCAGCCGACAGCTGGTGAACGAGCGTTCCTCGATCGGCTTGATCGCCATGTCGATACCGTCGTTCTCGCGTCGGGACGCGAACCCGCGGATTTAATCGATGCGGTCAGTACGCTCGCTTCGATCATCCGCGATTCGGGGATCGTCAACCTCGATCTCGCGGACGTAGAGACGGTGTTTCAGCCGGTACGATTCGCCGCGCTCAGCACCGGAACCGGACCGATCGAAACCCCCACCGTCGCCGTTCGCGACGCGTTTAATTCGCTACCACGAGGGATCGAAACCGATTCCGCGGGCGGCGTTCTCGTCGATCTCGTCGGTCCACCGTCGATGAGCGTCGCGAATATCAACGATGTCGTCTCAGCCGTTCGCGGCCGCGTCGGGCCGGATGCACACCTTATCTGGGGTGGGGCAGTTGATCCGGATACGGCGGACGCGCTCACCGTTCGTCTCGTTTTCGCCGGTGTGGAATCCGTTCGCGTCGCACCTGGTGACGACTGCCCGCGGTGTGAAACGACCCTCTCGGCGTTTACACTCGACGATCGGACGATGCTTTCCTGTGACGCGTGTGGATTCGCCGGGGTTTCTGTCCGACTCCGCGAGTGACAGCGTCCGCTTTCATCAGCGCCGGTCGGTCGGCGAACCGTCACGACGATGGGATAACCGCTCGCCGATCGCGGCCGGAACCGGTGTTCGACAGTAGCTACAGTACCACGAACGCCCCGTTACCCTCGATTCTCGGTATAGGTCCTCGACGGCGCCAAGCGCTGCTCCACAGCCATCGCAGATATAGGGTGTGGACATACTGGTCGTTTTCCG
>SKKJ01000274.1 GCA_007121575.1 Natronomonas sp. | reverse complement strand
TCTGTGCTGGTTATTGGTGGCATTACGTATCCCACTCCCGTGTCAGGAGTTGTCGGTCTGGTCGATACAGACGTTCGGAGTTGGGAAGCATCGTTTCACTCGTCCTCGAAGAGTTGGTTGCGAATGTGTTCTTGAACAGTGCGTGTATCGATCTGGTCGCTTTCGAGCAGTAATCGAAGTTCTCTCGGTGACAGTTCGTTTCCAGCTTCCAGATCTTCCAGAAGCGACGCCCGGGGGAGATCGATCGCGTCGATACTGAGCTCGACATTTTCAACGAAAATCCCGTCTTTCCGTCCAGCTCGACGGAGTGCTTCAGTAAGCAACCAGTCTGCAATCGGGGCTGAACCTCTCTCATCTTCACACATCATCGAGGAGATCCCTGTATTATACAGAAGGAATGCAAGCGCATCGCGGATGCCGTTGGCCAACTCTCGATCATCGTCGATTGGCTCCTGTTTCGTTCCAGGCGTTCCGAATAGTTTCTCTCGCTCATCCTCTTCGAGGTGTTCGAACAGGATGGCGAAATCGAGGAGCGAATTATAGACCCGTTCCCGGATGTCCCGGCGGCGCTGATAGCGCTGTTGTTTCGCGTGTTCCCCCTCGTAGTGTTTCTCACCCGTCAGCCACCGTCGGTCTTCCGTGGTGAGCATCGCGTTCTTCCGACCGGTCATGGCTCCTGTAGTTGCCTCGATAGTAGGAAACACCCGACAAGGTAAATCAATATTGGTTGGTGGTGGTCGGAAATCTATTTACTATTGAAGCATGAACGGCCATTATGACCAAACTCGCATTCGTCTGTGTCGGCAACGCCGGTCGCAGCCAACTGGCGACCGCGCTTGCAGAACAGGAGCGGGACCGACGTGATCTCGGCGATTCAATCGAAATCGTCACTGGCGGTATTGATCCGCACGATCACGTTCACAACGACGTACTCGAAGTACTCCAAGAGGACGGCATAGATATTGGAGACCGTACACCACGCCGGATAACGGCCGACGATGTCGCAGATGCCGACTACATCGTCACGATGGGCTGTGCAGTTGATGATTTCGCGCCACCCGATTGGGATGGAACAGCTGAGGTGTGGGAAGTTGAGCATCCTGGTGGAGATGGCAAAGATGCTGTTCGAGCACAGCGAGACGAGATTCGGCATCGTGTCGCAGATCTCTTCGATCAACTCGACACAGCAGTGTGAGGCGTCCTACAGATGAGTCAAGACCAGGTGACTGTTGAAACGGAGAAGACAGGTCCGCTAGAGATTTTTCGACAGTTCTTCTCACTCCAGCGGGACGTGCTGGTGTTATCGCTGGCGATGTTCGCATTTAGCCTCGGCTTCCAGATGACCAACCGGTTTCTCCCTGATTACCTCGTCTTTCTCGGCGCGACTGGGTTCATCATTGGATTGTTTGCTACGCTCGGGAACGTTATCGGGGCGCTTTATCCGTACTACGGCGGCGTGGTTTCCGATCGCGTCGGGTCTCGGTACGCTCTGACCGTTTTCGGGTTTATTTCGACGTTCGGGTTCGTGATGTGGCTGGCGTCGGGCTACATCCCGACGATCGATCTCGGCGTCGTCGTCCTGGAACCGTGGGTGTGGGTGTTCGTCGGCCTGCTGTTGGCCCAGTGTTGGAAGTCGTTCGGGATCGGCGGACACTACGCCATCGTCAAACAGAGTACGGATCCCAGCCGGTTGGCGAGGGGCTTTGCCAGCACGGAGACGTTCCGGCGGACGGCGTTCCTGCTCGCTCCACTCATCGTTGCTGTGTTGGTCGCCGACGCCCTCATGCCCGGATTCCTCTGGGTGCTCGTGATCGCCATCGTGTTCGCACTCCTCGGGACGATCATCCAACACTTCCTGTACGAAACTGACGCGGACTCGATCGGCGACGAGTTCGAGGGGTTCGGACAGATTGCTGACGATCTCCGGGCGTTACCGGAGCCGTTGAAACCCCTGATCGTCGCGGACACACTCGTCCGGTTTGCGAACGGGATGGTCTACGTCTTCTTCATTCTCGTGATCACACGCCTGATGGGGATCGGGCTGACGATGTCACTCCCTGTCGTCGGGACGATCGATCTCTCGCCGGCGGCGTTCTTCGGCGTGCTGTTGGGGGTGGAGATGTTTATCGCGCTGGTGACGATGGCTCCGACCGCCAAAATAGCGGAGTACACGGGGCTCAAACCAGTTGTCGGGGCCGGCTTTTTCGTGTACGCGATCTTCCCGATCATGCTGATCTTCGCGCCGGAGAACGTCTGGATCCTGGTCGCTCTGTTCGCCTTTTCTGGTCTCCGCTTCGCCGGGTTACCCGCACACAAAGCCCTGATCGTCGGACCGGCACAGCGAGGTGCAGGTGGCCGAGTCACTGGTTCGTACTACTTGGTTCGCGGCGCGATCGTGATCCCGAGTGGTGCGCTCGGGGGATTCCTCTGGGAGTTCGTCAGCCCCGAGATCTCGTTTACCCTCGCTTCGATCATCGGGATGATCGGCGTCGGGTACTTCGCGCTGTTCGGCAAGGAATTCGAAGCGTACCGGTAAGTTCTCATCCGGTTCTTCGGGGGAGTTCAGCAAGCAACGAGCCCACGCTTCAACCGACGGGCACTGACATGACCACATTTCTTTTGTGCAGCGGGTCGAATGTAGGACTATGAGCAGTCGGCCGCGAAAGCCGGAGTGGCTGAAATCCCGTCCACCGAGCGGTGCGCGATTTACGGAGATCAAATCGACGCTTCGAGATCGAAACCTCCACACCGTCTGTGAGGAGGCGAACTGCCCCAATCTGGGCGATTGCTGGAGCGGTCGAAACGGACCGGGGACAGCGACGTTCATGCTCATGGGCGAGCGCTGTTCGCGCGGCTGTAATTTCTGCGACGTCGAAACCGGCGGCATGGAGCCGCTCGATCTCGACGAGCCCGAAAACGTCGCCAGCGCGGTCGCCGAGATCGGGCTCGAGTACGTCGTGTTGACCTCCGTCGACCGGGACGATCTCGACGACGGCGGCGCGAGCCATTTCGCGGCGACTATCGAATCGATCAAACGGCACGACCCAGCGATTCTCGTCGAGGCGCTCATCCCCGATTTTCAGGGCGATCTCGACGCCGTCGATTCGATCATCGAAGCCGGAGCGGACGTAGTCGCACACAACGTCGAAACGGTCGAGCGCCTCCAATGGCCCGTTCGTGACCGACGGGCCGGATACGAACAGTCTCTGTCAGTGCTCGAGCGGATCGTCGAAGCCGACGACACGTACGCGAAGACGAGTCTCATGTTAGGCGTCGGCGAGTACGACCACGAGGTGTATCAGACGCTCTCGGACCTCGACGAACTCGGCGTCGATATCGTCACGTTCGGCCAGTATCTTCAGCCCTCACTGTCGCACTTAGAAGTATTCGAGTACGTCCATCCGGACACGTTCGACGTCTGGAAGCTCACCGCCGAAGAGGAGTTCGGGTTTTTATACTGCGCCTCCGGGCCGATGGTTCGCTCGTCGTTCAAAGCGGGCGAGCTGTTCGTCGAGGCGCTGATCCGGGACGGAAAGAGCGTCGAAGCGGCGCGAGCGGCGGCAAATTAAATATCGAGACCGGATTCGGCCGAACGGTTTATCCCGGCGTCCTTTCTACGAAGCAGGTAATGAAACCTACACGCCGACAGGTGCTCCGCTGGATCGGCGTGGGGACAGCCATCAGCCAGCTCGGGATTCCGGCAACGGCGACGGAAACCGAACGCGTCTTCGTCCACCCAGAGACCGGATTGCTCGGAGATGTTCTCGGGGCAGTCGACGCCGTCGGCGGAACCGTAGAGCGCGAATACGACAATTTCTCGTTCGTCCTCGCCGAGATCCCCGAAGGGACCATAGACGAGTTGCGTTCGGGACCCGGCGTCGCGTTTATCGAGCGTGACAGTGACGTCGGAGTTCCATCGGAGTGGACGCCGTCGGTGCTCGATCTGTTGGATCCGGGCGACAATGCAGACTGTTCGACACATCCGTCCCAACGACCGTCGTGGGGATACGAACGAATCGGTGCCGACGAGGTCGAACCGGACGGCTCGGGCGTCGATATTGGAATCCTCGATACAGGGATCGAAACGGGACACTGTACTCTGAACGTCGCCGGCGGGCGGAACTTCACCGACAGCGTTCGACCTGACGATTACGAGGACCGCCACGGGCACGGCACGCACGTCGCGGGCGTCGCGAGCGCCCTCGATAACGACCTCGGTGTCGCCGGCGTCGCGCCGAACGCGAACCTTTACGCGGTGGAGGTGCTCGATGACAACGGCTCGGGCAGATACAGCACGCTGGTCGCCGGAATCGATTGGTGTATGTCGAACGGCGTGGAGCTTATCTCGATGAGTCTCGGCGGCGAATCCAGCAGCTCGACGGTCGATGAGGCGATCGAAAAAGCGCACTCGGAAGGGCATCTCCTGATATGTGCGGCCGGCAATAACGGA
>SKKJ01000078.1 GCA_007121575.1 Natronomonas sp. | reverse complement strand
TCGTTTGCCATACGTTCCGTTTCGGATGGCGACAAAAGGCACTTGTGATGTCGTAGTGGTATCGATTAGCGCGTTTCGATCAGTCGTCAGCGGCGGCGTCGAGTGTGGCTTCTGCCTCTCGATCGAGTTCCTCCAAGTAATCGTCCGCATCGATCGCGGCTTTCGATCCCATTCCACCAGCTGTAATGGCCTGTTGGTAGTGATAATCGACCACGTCACCAGCACCGAAAATTCCGGGGACGTCTGTCCGCGTCTGTCCCCCGCCGTCACCACCCATCGCCTTTATATACCCCGTCTCGTCCATTTTGACGCCGGTCCCTTCTAGATACGCCGTGTTGGGTGTGTGTCCGATCGCCATAAAGACAGCGCCGACCGCCATGTCGAACGTTTCGGTTTCGGGTTCGTCGAGCTTCGCTTTCGGATGGCCTTCGGGATTTCGAGCCAGCGTCACCCCTTCGATACCGCTTTCGGCGCTCCCGTGGATCTCGAGCAGTTCCGTGTTGGTTAATACCTCTATCTTGCCATCGTCTTCGAGTTCTCTGATTCGATCGATCCAGTAATCTTCCGCACGGAACTCATCACGCCGGTGTACGACGTATACCGTGTCCGCGAACTTTGTAAGGAACGCCGCTTCCTCGCACGCAGCGTCGCCCCCGCCGACAACGAGCATATCCTCATCTCGAAAGAAGGCACCGTCACACGTCGCACAGGTCGAGACGCCATATCCCATGAGTTCGTCCTCGCCCGGGACACCGAGGGTCCGTGCCGATGCACCCGAGGCTGCGATGAGTGCATCAGCAGTGTAAACGGTTCCATCCCGAAGCTCGATCCGATGCGGCGTTCCCGGTTCGACAGCGACGATCACACCGTGATCGATCTCTGCGCCGAACTGCTTGGCTTGCGCTTTCATATTGTTGACCAACTCGGGGCCGGAAATCCCGTCCGGGAAACCGGGATAGTTTGCCACATCCGTTGTCAGTGTCAACTGTCCACCGGGTTCGGGGCCTTCGAGTACTAACGGTTCGTTGTTCGATCGGGCGGCATAGATCGCCGCAGTCAACCCAGCGATCCCTGAGCCAGCGATAATTAGCCGGCGGTGTTCGGCGCTTTCGCTCATAGTTTCCTATAGCTATGCGTTGGGTATGTAGCTTGTGCTGTCGGCGTATCATCGTTGAAACACGGTCCTAAATCGTTTATGGAGATCCGCCACCGAGCATGAACACGCCGACAGCAATCGCCAGGATAAACGCACTACTGAGGAGTACGCCCAGCGCGAAGAGATCGCTCACCGCACGGAGATCGTTTCCGAGCGTTTCGGACATCAACTCGAAATGGCGCATCGAAGGTATTTCATTCCCTGGGGAGTTTCGGATGTCGATTAACCGGCTAGCTCCGATTCGATCTCACGAAGTGCACGAATTCCGACCGTTCTCGTCGTCCGACACTCGATCGGATCCGCCTCACCCCGTTCGAGCACGAAGACGACATCTCGAGAGAAGAACCAATGTGTGACCACAGCGATCGCGCTCAATCCGGTGAGTATTCCCGTGAGAACAAGCGCAGTGCCGAAATGTCCGGTAACCAGTCCAAGCGTCTGTACGATCGTCTCGATTTGTCCGGCACCGGGCGCATCGGGGATCGAGAGTAACTCCTCGATCGTGAGACTCCGCAAAAGTACCCCGAAAAAGAGGGCAGCGACCGCATACAGTAGTGCTGCCGGAACGTACCCAAAAACCGATCCTCCACCGCTACGACGAACCGACATCTGGGTTACGTTCGACCGAAACGTTCTGGTCACAATCGGATCTCGATTGGGATGGCATGCGAAAAACTCGCGATCTGTGACTGCGATCCAGCCAGGGGATAGTTTCGTGATCACAAGTGGCTTCTCGCCGGGCGGGAGACAGTCGTTCGGGTCCGGAACCGGTTGTTCGATGTCGACGTTTGCGACGGTTTGTTCCAAGACACGTCCCGGCATTCGTTCAGTACATCGTTCCGTTCGCTGTTTGAAGTACTATCGCTCGATTTTGAGCGGTGAGCTGTTAACCTGTACCGATACACTTCACACGGTCATCGAGTTCGAATCCGCCGTCGAAATCGGCCGTACTGTTTTTAAATACCCACCTGAACCGACTGGTATGTCAACGAAGGATGCTCGATCGACGACGCTTCGGGATCTTCATATCGACCCGGACGTCGTCGCACACGATCACCGTCCTGTGCTACATCCTCGCGAGCGATTTGTCCGGTGTGAACGGTGTGGACTGATCGTTTCCTACCCATCCACTTCGGAGATGTCTGTTCGTCAGGCGTTGAACGATATCGCTTCCGTTCGCTGCGATCGATATGAGATCCCGGACGTTTTCGTCGGGGACCACCACTTGACGATCACATCCACCCATCCAACGTACGGTCGTCGTGTCGTCTGCGAATCTTGCGGTCGAACCGCGCGTCTCGGTGAGGATCCAGAAGATGTACTCGAATCGCTCACAGAGATACCGTGTATATCACGGCTGAGCCATACGGAGCTGACGTCACTGGTGTTCTCACCAAACGAATTTTCACCGCCGTTCGACGATCTCGGAATATCGAACTGGTACGGTCGAACCGGTAACAGCCACGACGACGTCGTTAGACAGTTTCGACACGAGCGATTTCAGTATACGATCCATCTACAATCGAATCCGGACGATTCGTATACTGCAGTATTGCGGTCTGCCCCCGATAGGTCAACGGATCCAATCGATGAACTTCAGTTCCCGAACGCCGACTCAGATGACGCTGCAACTCTGCAGGGCGTTATTCGTCTCCTCACGTTTTTATCTGCGACTGACTCGTTGACGGCTGGATCGTTTTCCGAACTTCACACCGCCTACGAGAACGCGTATCAGAGCCATCGATCGAAGTGGATTTCGGATGCGTACCTAGATGCCCAAGAGACGTTCGAGGATCGGTTTGATGATACGCCGGAAGCGTTCACGAACGCGTTTACCGACGGGACTGTCGAAGCCAAAGAAGTGTTACGTCGGATGATCGGCTCCGGCGGTTTTTCCGATCAGACCGAACCGACATTCGCCAGAGAAATCCTTGGGCGCACACACCGGTTCCCTCGTTTTATTTCGTTCGTTGCGAGTAACCATGGGTGGTCACCGCCGATCTCAACGGGGACCGACTACTGAACGCTGTCTTCGATCCACTCAGCGAACGGTTTCAGCCGATCTGACTCGTCGAAGCGTTCGATACACGGCACGTCGTGCGGATGGATCGATTCAATCCGCGTTTTGAGCACGCCGTAGCGTTCCGCGGTTGTTTTTATTATCAATGCGACTTCTTCGTCGTGGACGATGTCTCCCTCCCATCGATAGGTCGATCGACACTCGAACCGATTGACACATGCAGCGAGCCGCTCCTCTATGAGTGTTTCTGCGATATCTTCTGCGGCAGTCGGCGGTGCGGTAACGTAGACTGTCGTCATCAAGCGTCGGTTTCGGTGGTTTCCCCGATGGGGCTGTATTGGCCATTGATGTCCCACTCGTGGATACAGTGGCGGTTTCCGGCTCGTTTCTCTCCGTCTTCTTCGACGATAACCCAGTTTTCGACTTGCTCGTTCCAGATGTCGGCTCGTCCACAACGCTCACAGCTGCGTCGTGTCGGTGGAATGATCTCTATATCCATACTGAGATATTACTCTCAACGCTAATCAACTATCCGCCATGGCCGAATCGATATCCGATACAGTCTGACGGTTGTGTTATCGCTTCGAAACGAACGTATAATAGGCAACACGGTTATTGGAGCACTCCTCAAAATATGCGTATGGTCCTAAACGTTGCTCCGCCCGACCCCCCGACGCTAGAGCGAATCGATCCGAACCAGTATGAAGACGCGGAGATCCTCGGCGATACGGATTACAAACGCGACGAAATCGAGCAATTTCTTCGAGAGGGTGCTTGGGAAGATGCGTTCGATAAGTGGGCGAAAGAAACCGATGTCGACGAGCGCGAGTTCGGGATCGTAATCGATCTGAATATGCTCCAGCAGTTCGACTTCTTTTGGGATTCGTTTGCGGACCGAGTCGGCTATCATGCACCGGGGATTCCCGAAGATTGGAAAGAGAGGAATCTCCATCCCGACCTACAATCGTGGGAAACCGTTTCGGAGATTAACGCCTCGCTCGCAGAATTGGGTGATACGGTCAGTCGAACGCTCAAAGCGGACTATATCGATTGGGAAGCCGATTATGAGGCACCCGACGATCTCCCTGACTTCGAATGATCAGTCCATCCGTCTCAATCGATCGGTGATCTGCTCGAGTTGCTCTCTTCGAGCTTTTATCGCCTCCTCTCGGAGCGTTGCTTCTTCGTTCGTCGGGTATTCGAGCTCGGGAACGTCGGTTGGCCGACCGGTATCGTCGACCGCAACAAACGTAAAAAACGACGTCGTCGCCAGTCGGCGCTCAC
>SKKJ01000248.1 GCA_007121575.1 Natronomonas sp. | reverse complement strand
GCCGATCACTTCGATCGCGTGTCGGGCCAACGCATCGGTGTAGGGGGTCCGTTCCGTCGAAACGTAGCATTCGATGGCGTGGCTCAACGCGTCCATTCCGGTCGCCGCGGCGACTCCGGGCGGCATCGTTCGCGTCAGTTCGGGATCGACGAGCGCCAGGTCGGCGAAGAGGTGTTTCGAGTAAACGACTTTCTTGATGCCGTCATCGGTCGAGTCGGCGAAGACACCGATATGGGTAACTTCGCTTCCGGTCCCGGCAGTCGTCGGCAGCAAGACGGTCGGCCGCCCCGGTCCAGGAACGTTACCCATCCCGAGCATCTCGCGCGGATTGAGATCGTGTTCGGCGATCACGGAGGCGAACTTGGCCGTGTCCATGCTGCTTCCGCCACCGACACCGACGACGATATCCGCGTCGACCTCGCTCAATCGCTCCGCGGCGGCGACGGCGAGTTTTATCTTCGGTTCGGGCTGGACGCCGTCGAACGTCGATACCTCCACGTCGGCCGCTTCCAAGGCGGCGAATACCGGGTCCGCAGCACCGACATCAAGGATGATTTCGTCGGTGACGATCAATGCGGATTCAACGCCGTTCTCGTTGGCGAACTCGGTAAGCTCGGCGGTCGCACCCATCCCGTATGCGAGTTCGTTCGGCGAGCCGACCGTGTTAACCGTCTGAATGGAACCGATTCCGTCAAACATACGCGGTATAGCATGATATATCATAAAAACATTCGCCACACCGGTTCATGGATCGAGGAGCCAACCGGTGAACTTTCCCGACCTCAAGGGATGAAGTGTTCTCCTCGTCCGGCGATAAACACAGCTAAATCCCGGTTGGATAATCCAAATATTCGGTTTCGATATCCCAGGTTTCAACGAGCGTTCGCAACGCTCGAACGCCGAACGTCTCGGTCGCGTAGTGACCGGCGAAAAAGACGTTCAACTCTGCTTCTTTCGCCTCGTGATAGGCCTGTTGTTTCCCCTCACCGGTGATCAGCGCGTCAACGCCCGCGGCTTCCGCCTCGCGAATCCAATCTACACCGGAGCCAGTGACGATCGCGATCGATTCGATCCGGTCCGGTCCGAAATCAAGCGCTCGAACCGGTTGGCCGCCCGTATCCAGATCGGAGAGTCGCCCGCGCAGCGTTTCGACCGTGTATGGTTCGGTCGCGTCTACCTGCTGACCGATTGTCACCCCGTTGTACGCACCGAAGGACGCAACCCGCTCACACCCGAGAAACTCCGTTAATCCGGCGGCGTTCCCGAAATCGTCGTGGCCATCGAGCGGGAGATGAGAGGCGTAGAGCGCGAGATCGTGCTCGAGACAGGCAGCGATCCGTTCGTACTCGCGTCCTGTCACGCGGTCGAGCCCACCCCAGATTATTCCGTGGTGGACGACCAGCACATCCGCACCAGCCGCAGCCGCGGCTTCGATCGTTTCCGTGGCGGCATCGACCGCGAACGCTGCGCGGTCGATCGAAGCCGTGTCGTCACCGATCTGTACGCCGTTCGAGCTGGCATCGACGCTGGCGTATCGCTCGTGGTCAAGCCGTTCGTTCAGTCGATCTCGGAACTCGCGTAGGTGCATACCCGTTTTGACTCGTGGCAGGCTCTTGTATTCCGCGCTGTGTCATTCGACCGCAGCGTTCGCTCGTGCCACCGTCGATGCGGATCCTTCGGGATTGTGGACCGTTACGTCGAACGTCGTCGTCTCGAGCGCTGTCACGGTTTCATCTTGGACGCCCATGAGATCCACTCTGAGAACGAGTTCGACCGTCGTCGTTCGCGACTGTCCCGGATCGAGAGCCCCGCCGAAATCATCCGTCGTTACGTTCGATCCGATCTCCGTTAGATCGAGTCGGTCGGTAGTGAGTTCGGCCGTCCCAGCAGCGGTATCGAACCTGTCACCCGCAACAGCGATCGAATCGCTCTCAACGGACGTATCGAGTAAGACATCGAATCCTGCATCCCCATCGATTGCCGCCGAGAGGGTTACGTCCACAGCGTCGATTCCACCACCGAAATCGCGCCATCGGAGTTCAATGTCCGGTGCAACAGTAACGGCAGAGATCGAGCTATCGTTCCGTTCGATACTGATATCCTCCGCGACGAATTCATCCTCGAACACGAGTGCAGCCGCTGGACGAGTGCCGAGCGATCCAGCACCGAGCGCCGTTAAAACACCAACGGCAACGACACCAAATCGTTTGAGCACAGTCCGTCGTGAAGCGTGTTGAGAGTCCATCTACGCGAGGATGGTCCCGTATTCGTATATAAATCAGCGGGCAGCGTGGGCGAAGACGAACTCTTGTAACAACTTGCCACCGAGCGCGGCCGCCTGCCCGTCATCGCGGTCGTTCACCTCTACGATATCGAATCCAACGGCGCTCGGCGCGACCGCCCGGACGATCTCGCGGAGTTCGCGAGGCGTGAGACCGAACGGTGCCGGGGTTCCGGTTCCCGGTGCGAAGCCGGGATCCGCCGCGTCGATATCGACGCTCAGGTATACGTTATCGGCGTCGGTAAACGTTGGCGACCACTCAGCGACGTCTTCGGGCGGGACGACCGTCACATCCGCCTCGGCCGCCCGGTTCCACTCCTTTTCGCTCCCTGTTCGTACACCGAGCAACACCACGTGCTCTGCGACCGCCAACGCGTGGGTCGTGACGGTCGCATGCGAGTACTCGTTTCCGGCGTAGGCCTCGTATAAATCGAGGTGCGCATCGAGACAGACGTAGATGTCCGGTTCGGCAGCATGTACTCCAGCAATAGAAACGGTGTGCTCGCCGCCGATAACGATCGGAATTCGACCGGCATCGTGGTGATCCGACAGCTGACCTTCTAGGAACTGGAGGTAGTCCGCGGCGTCATCCCATGCGGGTACGTCACCAGCGTCGGTGACGAGCTCGGAGAAGTGCTGGTCCGTCCGCTGGTCGTAGCCGTCGAACGGACGGGCGAACGTTCGAATGCGATCGGGGCCGAATCGAGCGCCGGGACGGAACGTCGTTGACACATCGAGCGGCGCGCCGACGATCGCGTAATCGGCGTCCTCGAACGACGCGTCCGCACCGGGGAAGGTAGTCATACCGGCCGCCGATCACACGACCTTCCGCTGGCCTTCGAACTCGAGGTACTCGATCTCGTCATCGGGCGACGGATCGATGTCGTCTGGGATGCGCATCGTGATCGTCTCGTAGGTTTCGAGGTCCATCACCTGCATGTCGTTGCCGGAGACCGAAACGACCTGTCCCTGCTTTCGGTTGACGATCGGAACCCAGATCTTCGCATCAACCGGCTGGGTGAAGTTTCGTTTCTGTCCGTCGAAGACGCCGGTTCCCTCGACACGGGCCTTCGCACTCCCGTGCTTTCCGGGTTTCGACGTGCTGTAGGAAGTGATCTTCGACGGGGTGTCGTTGATCATTACGTAGTTTCCTTCCTGGAGATCTCGGACTTCAGTTTGCTGTTTGGGCATACCAACCGGTTGCCGTCGGCATAGTATAAACAGTTTGGATGCCATCGAAGGCCGCGAGTGGTACCGTTACGGCTGTGGAAGACAACGAACGCTCGAGAGTACTCTGAGAACTATACGAGTCCGAAACTTTTCGCGAGAGTCGTTTCGTCCGTTTCCCCGACGACGCTGACGCCATCACCGACGACATCGACCGTGACCTGCGCAGGTGCGAATAGCTCGGTCGGTAACTCATAGAAGTCCCAATCGTACGTTTCGAAGATGTCAGCGAACGGGGTTCCGAACTCCTCGCGAGCCGTCGAGGGGAGCTCTTCGAACCGATCGAACGATGTCTCGACGGCCATGTGGACTCGAGCACCGTATGCCAGTGCATCGTTCGTCCGCGCCATCGCGAGTTCATCGGATGCCGCGACCGGGGCGACGGGAGCGGATGCGGTCAGGCTCAGCATCTCAAGGGGATCGTAGCCGAGTTCGGACAAGCGAAACGTCGCGATTTCACCGGCTCGTGCGGCGAGTGCGACGCTTCCAGTGACGCTCGCGGTCGAAAACGTCGGTAAAAAGACGCTGGACGTCGGAACGCCGGTGGTCTCTGCGACGTGTTCGGCGACCGCCTCACCGGGGAGTTCCTCGCTCTCGATCGCAAGGACCGCGAACTCGGCGGCATCACGGTATCCCATTCGCAAAAACTCGTCCTCCTCGGCGACGAGCGCGCGTGCGGGACCGCTCCCAAGCCCCTCGAACCCGTCGACCGAAAGCTCCCAGCCGGCTTTCTGCCCCGCTAAGAAAGACAGTGCTGGATGATCCGTTGACACTTCGACATGTGTGATCGGCGCGTCACCGACGGTTCCCATCCCCGTCTGGACGGTCGCCAATCCGCCGGTTTGGATCTCCGTCAACAGCAATCCGGCTTCGACGCCGCCGACGGCTTCAACACCGAAATCGCAGACGACAGCGCCGTTATCGAGTTCGTGAACTTCGATCGCGAGTTCGTCGGCGAAGTCGATC
>SKKJ01000088.1 GCA_007121575.1 Natronomonas sp. | reverse complement strand
GAGCTGATCTTGTATCGGTATCTCGAACTCCTCACGGCACGCGTCGGGATCGGCTCGTGGATCGTATCCGATGACGTTGACGTTGAAACTCAATAACTTCTTGATGACGCCGTCGACGGCAGACGTCCGGATGTCGTCGACATTCGGTTTGTAGGTCAGCCCGAGCACCAGCGCCGTGCTCTCGCTCGGTGCTTTTCCGTTCTCCGTGAGGAGCCGGATCGTCTCCGTCCCGACGTGCTGTGGCAGATAATCGTTGATCTCGCGGGCTTTCTCGATGAGCTGTGGGGTGAACCCGTTGCGTTTCGATTCGTAGATCATAAAGAACGGATCGACGGGGATACAGTGGCCGCCGACCAGTCCGGGTCGGTAATCGTGGAAGTTCCACTTCGTGCGCGCGGCTTCGAGAACGTGATGTGTGTCCAACCCGATCGCGTTACACGCGATCGCGAGTTCGTTGACGAGCGCGATGTTGAGATCGCGTTGGATGTTTTCGATACATTTCGCGGCTTCGGCAGCCTCGATCGACGGCGCTCGATGAATCCCCGCATCGACGACGGTTTCGTACAGCGCTTCGAGCTCGTCGGCGACCGATTCGCTCTGCCCACTGACGATCTTCACGACGTTTCGAAGGCCGTGTTCGTCGTCTCCCGGAACGAGACGTTCCGGTGAGTATCCAACAAAGAACCCCTCACCGGCTTTGAGCCCCGACGTTCGCTCGATCGCCGGAGCGAGTATCTCCTTTGTCGCCCCCGGATAGACGGTCGACTCTAAGACGACTGTCGCTCCCTCCCGTATGTGTCGTCCGACCATCTCACCGCCGCTTTCGATATACTCGAGATTCGGGTTTTTAAGATCGTCTACGGGGGTCGGTAACGCGACAATAACGACGTCCGCCCGCTCGATTGCTGTCTCATCGTCAGTGAACTCGATCGTTGAATCTTTGATACGCTCATCGCCGATGTCATCCGTCGGATCGATCCCACCGTTCAGCTTCCCGATCTTGGATCGGTCGATATCGAATCCGACGACGTCGTGCCCTCGCTCATCAAAAGCCACAGCCAGCGGGAGGCCGACGTATCCGAGTCCGACAACGCAAATACTCCGTATCATTGTCTGCTGACTCAGCTTTTCCGCAGGCAGGCATTGTTATGGACAATCAAGTCGGTAGTATGGAGTTTGTTTCGACTTTTTCGGCCGTTTCACTGCCTGAGTAGGGGTTTTGTACAAACCGGTAGGTTGTTTATATGCTCCAGAAGAGATCCCCTATGCCATAGAAGGGGCTCTATTCTCATAGACCTCTTCGCCGATTAGATTGGCATGCGGAGTATTGAATCGGGCCGTTCGATAGAATCGACCCGTTTGGAACGGGATGGGTTACGTCCGAAGTTTGACGCGGGGGAGCAGCTAGAGACACATTCATCAACAGGAGGTGAGTATCAGTGACGACCACACGATCTGGCCTACCCGGATGGGTTCGACGCCCGCCGAGCGACCTACTGGCTGTCGTCTTCGTGATCGCGCTCGCGAACTTCGCAGTCTTTCACTCCGCGCTGAGTGAGTCTCCGATCCGCGTCGTTACCGGTCTCGTGTTCGTGTTGTTCATCCCCGGATACGCCTTGGTTGCCGCGTTATTCCCGGAAGCCGGTCAGTCACCAACCGTCTCCTCGGATACACGATCTCGCTTGAAGTATCGTGGTCAATCATCGGTCAGAAGTCTCATCAAGGGAGCTCGCACGATCGATATCTGGGAACGGCTAGCGCTGTCGTTCGCGTGTAGCCTCGCGATCGTTCCCCTTCTCGCACTCGTTGTCACGCTTTCGCCGTTGGCGTTTACGAGTTCTACGGTCTTTTTCGCGATCAGTGCGTTCACCGTACTCTGTGTGGCACTGGCGGTAAAGCGCCGATCGAACCTCTTGCCGGAGAACCGCTTTCGTCTCTCACCGACTGACCGCCTTCACGAAACGAGACGTTCGCTCGCCGAAATGGATTCGCGCGGAGAAGTTATTGTAACGATCGCCCTCGTGGTCGCGATACTCTTTGCAGTCGGTACGTTCGGATTCGCCGTTCTCTCACCACCGGACGGTGAGCGATATACCGAATTCTACGTACTGTCCGAAAACGATGAGAACGAGCGTGTTGCGGCTGAATATCCGGACGCGTTCACCCCTGATGAGCCTGAGTCACTCGTCATCGGGATCGAGAATTACGAGGAAGAATCGGTTGAATACGATGTTATCGTACAGCTACAGCGCGTTGAGAACTCCGACGAGGACGCCGCGGTTATTGAACGTCACCAAGTGGATCACTTCTCGGTGGCGCTAGAACACAACGAAACGTGGATCGACGAACGGGAACTGACGGTCTCTGATGATCTGACCGGTTCAGAGCTTCGACTCACGTTTTTACTGTACGATGATTCCCCACCGGAATCACCCACACGGGAGAATGCGTACCGGGATCTACACATCTGGATCGATGTGCCGGATCCCGATTCAGCTTTGACGACGTCCGGTGGAATTGAAACGGTCGGCTGATACTACGATTCTAGCAGACACGGGTGATGAGACGAACACCGCCCGCGCCGAGGGTTTATATACGAACCCGAAGCCAGATCCCTCGTGCTCGACCGACTGCTGTCATCAGACGCCGAATGTAACTGTGAACCGACGTTCGAAGCCGGTCGACTTCACGTCGAGAGCGCCGACTGTCCCGGTGCAGGGCGACTCACTGAGGAGCCGGCCTGCCGACGGACCGTCATCGAAGTGTTGCAACGGAGAGACGTCGAGACGGTCTGTACCCGTGCGAACGGATTCGAGCGCGCCTACGAGGATGCGGCCGCCGGATTGCTCGTCGCAGCGGGCCGCTTTGCCGACGCGGTCGGATTCCGTGATGAAGCACTGGCCGATCGAGCACGAACGGATCCGCTCGGTGCCGGGCAAACCGCGGCCGGACGGGGTGGGGCGCTCGCCAGACTCGTCGCTGAAACGGGATTATCGGCGTTTCTGGGATCCGATTACGAAACGGCGCTCCGACCGCATGTGGGACCGACAGTCGCACACTCGCGTATCGCGACCCGTCCACCGGCCGGGGCGACACTGCAAGAACGCTACGAACTCGATACCGGTGCGATCGTTCGGAAGTATCGCGGCGATCCGCTCGGAACGTACCATCTCACACCCGCAGAACACCGTCTCAGCGCCGACGCCACGAACACTCTCGCGGCTGCTCACCGCCGACTCGCCCGTGGTGCGATTTCTGGCGGTACGCGTGCGCCAGCACGCGCGGTTCGATCGGTGGCGTCCGATGAGCAGCCGGTCGGAACGCTTGCGAGCACGCTTGCGAAACACACTCGCGGCTTGGGCGTGCTTGACGATTGTTTCGCCGATCCGGCCATCACGGACGCGTTCGCCACCGCGCCGGTAACCGACAATCAAATTCGCGTTCGCTGTGGTGGTGAGATATTCAACACGAACGTTCGATTGACTGAAAAAGGCGTTTCAGCGCTCGCATCACGGTTTCGGCGTTCGAGCGGGCGGGCGTTTTCACAGGCCGATCCGACACTCGATGCGACGGCCGATGTCGCCGGTCGCCGGATTCGGGTCGCTGGCGTCACCGATCCCGTCAGTAACGGGACTGGATTCACCTTTCGGGCGCACGACGAATCGGCGTTTCGACTGGTTGATCTCGTCGAGAACGGAACGATCCCACCCGACGCTGCCGCGTTTCTCTCCGTGATCACAGCACGTGGGTCGGCGACACTGGTCGCGGGCTCGCGTGGTGCCGGGAAGACGACGCTTCTCGGCTCGCTCTTGTGGGAAATCCCCAGTGATGTTCGGACCGTCGCAATCGAGGATACGCCCGAACTCCCGATATCGGAACTGCAATCGAACGGTCGTGACATCCAGCCGCTTCACGTTTCGACGGGTGATGGTACGTCGATCGAGGCGACCGAGGCGCTTCGAACCGCCCTTCGGCTGGGTGATGGAGCGTTGGTCGTCGGCGAAGTCCGCGGTGAAGAGGCGCAGGTTCTCTATGAAGCGATGCGGGTCGGTGCCGCCGATGGGACCGTTCTCGGGACGATTCATGGTGGGGGTGGTGAATCGGTCAGAGAGCGTGTCGTGACCGATCTCGACGTCCCCGAATCGGCGTTCGCTGACACGGATATCGTCGTGACTGTCGAAGCGTACAACGGTTCAGACGGGCGAACACGACGGCTCAAATCGATCGAGACCGTCACACGAACCTCCTCGGGCGTCGGATTCGAACTCCTGTTCGACGCCGATAGCGGAATCGACCGGTTGTGTACACCTGAGGCGCTTGAACCGTTTTGCGGTCCCATGGAAACGACCGACGACATCCATCGCGAAATCGAACGTCGGCGAGTGGAGTTGGTTGGTTGATCTCCGTGTTCGACGAACTCAGCAGACATCTCGGGCGGCTGTCACCGCGTTCATCGGTTCCCGGATCGGTACGAGATGTCGAGCCGTTTCTCGACGGCGATGCTC
>SKKJ01000049.1 GCA_007121575.1 Natronomonas sp. | reverse complement strand
CAAAACACTTTCCCGACCGTTCCGTTGTGCCATAGTTACCTTATCACGTATTTTTCTAATTAGTATGATCCAATTACTCCACGTTTCGTCCACTGTTCGCCGAAACCGTCCGTGCCACTGTTCTTCGCCGATGAATTCAGCGCTACGATGCGTCGGCTAATTATCGTATTGACATCTCACTAGTGGCGTAAATCTACGCTTAACTACGGTGGTGCTTCGTTTCGGCATTCGTATGGACGCACTCATTACTGGCGGGGCCGGTTTCATCGGCGGTCACATCGCCGAACAGCTCGCCGGGAACGGCAACGACGTGACGGTGATCGATAACTTCGTTCCGTATTACGACTGTGGAATCAAACGACACAACGTGGAGACGTGTCGTGAGGCGGCCGAACGGGGCGGTGGACGGTACGAACTCGTCGAAGCGTCGATCACGAGCGAAGCAGTCGTCGATGAGTTGATCGCCGACTGCGATGTCGTGTATCATCAGGCGGCCCAAGCCGGTGTTCGCAAAAGCGTCGATGAGCCGGCGCTCGTCAACGAGTACAACGTCACCGGGACGATCAACGTCCTCGAATCGGCTCGGAGACACAACCCCGATCGGGTCGTGTTCGCCTCCTCGTCTTCCGTGTACGGAAAACCGGAGTACCTCCCGTACGACGAAGCGCATCCGACGACGCCGGTCTCCCCGTACGGCACGTCGAAACTCGCCGGGGAGCAGTACGCTCGCGTGTACACGGAAATATACGGACTTCCGACAGTTTCGTTGCGGTATTTCACCGTCTACGGCCCGCGCATGCGGCCGAACATGGCGATGACGAACTTCGTTTCCCGATGTCTTCACGGTGAGCCGCCCGTCGTGTATGGTTCGGGCGAACAGACGCGAGATTTCACCTACGTCGACGACATTCGCCGCGTCAACGAACAGCTCCTCACCGTTGCTCGCGCCGACGGTGAGATTCTCAATCTCGGTTCGACGGACAACATCGACGTTCAGACGCTCGCCGAGACGATTCGCGATGAGATCGATCCGCAACTCGATATCGTCTATGACGACCGTCGCAAGGGCGATGCCGAGCACACGCACGCTGATGTCTCGAAAGCCAACGAGCTGTTAGACTACGAGCCGACCGTCGATATTCGAAGCGGCGTTCGGATGTTCATCAACTGGTACCGCGAGAACGAAGCGTGGTACGATCCGCTCGTCCGTAACTCCTGAACGCGCCCCTGTTTGTTCTAACTCCTGAACGCGCATCTAACTCGATGGACGAGTAAACAGCGACTAACTACGACGACACCACCTATCCAACAGCGTACACTATGCGTGTTAGTATTGTCGGAAGCGGCTACGTCGGAACCACGGTTGCGGCGTGTCTCGCTGACGTCGGTCACGAGGTGGATAACATCGATATCGATTCGGATGTCGTCACAGCGATCAACGAGGGTCGAACGCCGATTCACGAGCAGGGACTCGACAAACTCGTATCCACCTATAGCGGTTCACGCCTGCGAGCACATTCGACGTACGAGGTCGTCCCGGAGACCGAACTCACGATGCTCGCGCTTCCGACACCCACCGATGCCGACGGAGCCATCGATTTGAGCGCGATGAAGACCGGGATCGAGTCCGTCGGAAATGCGCTTCGAGATAAGGACGGCTATCACCTCGTCGTCATCAAAAGCACGGTAATCCCGGGGACGACCGCGGACACGCTCCGGCCGCTGCTTGAATCGGCCGCCGAAAAACTCGACGGTGAACAGATCGGCTTGGCGGTCAATCCAGAATTTCTGCGTGAGGGATCCGCAGTCGATGATTTCATGACGCCAGATAAGATCGTCTTCGGAACGGACGGGGACGACCGTGCACGTGCGCTACTCAGATCGCTTTACGGACCCATCGCTGACGATGATGACGTTACCGTCGTCGAAACGGGTCGTCGTGAGGCGGAGATGATCAAGTACGCCAACAACGCGTTCCTCGCCGCCAAAGTCAGCCTGATCAACGAACTCGGTAACATCTGCAAGGAGTTCGGTGTCGATTCATATGAGGTCGCCGCGGCGATCGCGCTCGATGATCGTATCGGCGAACGGTTTCTCCGATCGGGGGTCGGATGGGGCGGCAGCTGTTTCCCCAAGGACGTCGATGCGATCCGGCACGCGGCAAAGGCCGTTGGGTACGAACCGGACCTTCTCGACGCGACCGTTTCGGTCAACGACAAACAGCCCACGCGTCTCATCGAGTTGCTCGAAACGCACACGGATCTCTCGGATGCGCGGATCGCCGTGCTCGGGCTGTCGTTCAAGCCGGGGACGGACGATATCCGAAATTCGAGGGCGATTCCGGTGATCGAAGGGCTGAACGCTCGTGGTGCGACCGTCGTCGGGTACGATCCGGTGGCGAACGAACGGATGCGCGATCGAATTCCCGATATCGAGTACGCCCCTTCGGCTGAGGCGGCACTCACCGGCGCGGACGGGGCGGTGGTCGTCACCGATTGGGATGAGTTCGCCACGCTCGATGCGGAGTTCGGTCGTATGGACACTCCGGTCGTCGTTGACGGTCGACGAGTCGTCACTCCGAACGAGGAGATTACGTACGAAGGGTTGACGTGGTGAGCCGATACGCGGTTGTAACTACGCCGTTAGAGACACCATATCGGTGAACGTTTCATCAATTATCTCGCCGGTTTCAGTGGTTATGTTGAGATTACTTATCCGATGGGATGCGGAATAAGCGTGATATGTCGAGTCAGATCGATCTCGAAGTACTCTCCCCGATCGAGCTTCGCCGGAGCGCGAAAGCGCTGATCACAGCGGCCGACCGCGTTCTCTTGATCAGAGAACGGCACGCGGACGGAGCGACGTTCTGGACGCTTCCCGGTGGCGGTCTCTGCGCGAACGAAACCTATCAAGATGCGCTTTCTCGTGAGTTAGCTGAAGAACTACTGTGTCGAGCGACGATCGACGATCCGCTGACTGAGCTCTGGTATGCACATAAGAGCACCTCGAACAAAGTCTCACGCTGTCGTGTATTTCGGTGTACGCCGTTGTCTTCGATGAGACCGAATCTCGTTGAGGGCGTTCTCGAGCACCGATGGGTTCGGCCGAATGATCTTCCGCCGGATACACTGTTACCGATCCGGTATCTGATCGAAAACCGTGTTACTGACGCGATGAGTACTCCGTGAGAAGAAACGCCATACGATCGTGATCGGTCTGAACGTCTTCGATTAGTGCTACCTTTTAAGAGTTTGTTTGTTTTATACGATCTCGGCTCGGAAATCTAGCGACCCCGCGCCGGTAGTGGACGCATACTTAATTCGATCTGTACGATGATGTAGCTATATGGAACGCGGCGGCGGTACCGATCGTGAAAATCAATCTAACCACGATGAAAACAAACATGAACGACTCACTGATTGGGTGGATGATATCGAAAACTGGGATACGAAGACGCGTCGACGGTTCTTGGCCGTACTCATCGCCACGTTCACTGGCGTCCTAACCACCAGCGCGCTCTATATTCAAGGCATGTTCGAACCAACAACTCAACTCAATGTAGACGCTCGGCGAACAGGCGACCCACCGGTGACTATTTTCGTTCAAGAACACGAAGAGGAGTATCGTGCCACGTACGAGGACGGCGAGATGCTCGACTCCGGTTCGGACGGTTGGGAAGTTCTTCGAACGGCGGTCCAGGAGATCCCCGACGGTGGGACGATCTGCGTTAACGGGAGGTACGAAGCGACTTCCGCTATCGAAATCGACAAATCGATTCGACTCGACGGATACGGAACGATAATCGATATCGTCGACTCCGCGGAGTTCGTCTTCGAAATCGCCGGTGATGAGCGCTATCAAACGCAGCTTCTTGAGGGCGTCGAAACCGGCGCACACACTGTCGAGCTAGACACGACGAGTGACATTCGACAAGGCGATTTACTGTTGTTCGAGGACGCCGAAGCCGACGGAGTCCTCGGTCGCGGCCAACCGCCCGGAGAGCCACACAGCGTCCTCGAAGTAGACGGTAGTACCGTCACGCTCGAAGATACCGTCGTCTGGCGGGAGGGGTACGATTCAGGGACCCTCGTGTATGTTATCAATCCGATCGAAATACGCTGCTCCGGCTTTATTCTCGAAGGCCCCTCAAAGGACGGTCCCCACGTCGGAATTATCGCTCGAGCCTGTCGGGACTCCGTGTTCGAAGACTTACAGCTTCGTCGGTTCGGAAACCGCGCAATCGCCATCGAAGCGTGTGCGAACTCTCGGGTTAGGGACTGCACCATCTCTCAGAGTATGGATCTCGACTCGTCTGACGGATACGGTATTCAACTCCGCGCCGGCTGTCACGATATCATCGTCGAAGGGTGTAGTGTCAAAGAGTGTCGACATCCCTTTTCAGTGACGCCGGCCGGCGCTCGGGAAGTCGCGTCCAGATCACTGATCGTTCGAGATTGCTTCGTTTCGGCCGATGGGTCGGCTGCACTCAACTGTCACGGCGGATCGGCACACGATAT
>SKKJ01000108.1 GCA_007121575.1 Natronomonas sp. | reverse complement strand
CGACCCGGAAAACGTCTCCAAGATATCCCGTGTCGCTTCGACGACGGCTGGGTCACCGCCGACCATCGTGGCTAGCGATCCTTCCTCTGCACCGACTCGTCCACCGCTCACCGGGGCTCCGAGGACATCGACTCCTCGACGTGAGAGTCGCTCTGCGACCTCCGCTGTCGCCATCGGGTTCGCAGTCGTCGTGTCGATGAGAACCGTTCCTTCATCGAACGCGTCTTCGGTCTCTTCGATGAGCGCTGTGACCTCTTTCGAGCCCGGAAGCGAGAGGATGACGACGTCCATCCCCCTGATCGCCTCGTCGGGGTTTTTCGCCGGTTTCGCCCCGGCTGCAACGAGTTGTGAGATCGCCGCCTCATCGATGTCGTAGACGGTCAGATCGTGACCCGCCTTCAGTAGGTGCGTTCCCATCGGGTTGCCCATCGTTCCGAGTCCGATAAAGCCGATTTCGACCATACGACGACCTCATCGCAGGCGCTAATCAGTGTTTGGTCGCGGGATTCGTGTTCGGGCCGCATTTCGCTGACTTGGCGGTGAATATAAGTATCGCTCGGCGTGAGTGAGCGAGTATGCGTATCCTCGTCACCGGTGGAAACGGATTTATCGGCGCATACATACTCAACCAACTCGTCGAGCGCGGACACGAGGTGATAAACTTCGACATCTCGGACCCGTCTCCGATCGCTTCCCAGGTCGAAGACGAAGTGACCTTTCTGAAGGGCGATATCACCGATCCGGTTGACGTATACGATGCGGTCGTCTCGACCGAACCGGATCGAATCGTCCACATGGCCGGAATCCTCGGACGTCCGTGCGAAACGGACCCACGCCGCGCGTTCGAGGTTAACGTCGAAGGATCCCTCAATATCCTCGACGCGGCAGTTACGTGCGATGTCGAACGCGTCGTCGCCGCCGCGAGCATGGAAGTATACGGTAGCGTCGACGACGGTCGAGATCGACTCACAGAGGACGCTCCTCGGGATCCGAAGAACGTCTACGGCATGACGAAATACGTACTCGAATACCTCGGCTCGACGTACCAAGCCCAACACGGCGTCGAGTTCGCTGCGTTGGAACCGGCACACGGGCTGGGGCCGGGACGGCTTCGCGGCAACATCGACGATTCGTTCGTCGTCAAGGCTGCAGTCGCTGGCGTTCCGTTCTCCGTCCCCGCGTTCGAACACCCGTATGAAGTGATCTATATCGACGATGAGGCACGCGCGTTCGTGGACACGGTCCTCGCCGATGAGATCTCGTATGACCGCTATCTGGTCGGTACCGGTGAGCAAGTGACGCTCGCCGAATTCGTCGAGATGGTGAACGAACGCGTCGACGGCGCCGACCTGGAACTGTTGTCGCCGGAAGGCGGAATGACGCTCAGTAGTAAGCCGCCGATCGATTCGAGCCGTTTGCAGACTGATGTCGGTTGGGAACCGGCACACTCCATCGAGGAAGCGATCGATTCGCACGTCGAGTGGTTAAGAGCCAACCCGGACGCGTGGTCGTTTGATATCGAGCAGACGCCGTGGGACGACTCGTAGGGTTTTGCATACGCTCGATGGCCGGGGGAGATCAACGTTCGGCGGTCGTTCCGTGAGACGGACAGATCGCTGAATATTATAGAACGACCACGCTAAGCAGGCATATGGTCTCACTCGAACGACTCGCGAAAACCGCGCTTCATTATCTCGTAATGTTGCTGTTGATCTTTCTCGCACTGACCGGTGTGCGAATGACACTCGGTGACGTCGGCTTTTTCTTCGAGTTGCTTTTGGTTCTCGTCATCGCGTTTCTGTATCCCGCGGTCGTCCGGCGGCTGGGTATTGCACCTCCTTCTTGGCAACGCAATAGCTCGTGACTCGACGATTGATACGGTCCGAAATACTACAGCGAGGTAAAGAACTATGGTACCGCGAGGTACGGAGTAAAACGATGATCACTGAAACGCCGCTCGCGGAGACCGCCGATCGCCTCCGCCGAGGGGAACTCGAACTTGCGACGTACCTCGATGATGTGTGCGATCGGATCGATCGGAGTAATCCAGAGATTCAGGCACTCCTCCCGGAACCGGACCGCCGTGAACGACTTCACGATATCGCAAACCAACTCGATGCGTCTGAAACCGACGAGCGTCCGCCGCTGTACGGTATTCCGATCGGCGTCAAAGACATCATTCACGCCGATGGATTCGTCACTCGGGCGGGGTCGGCCGTTCCACCGGAACCGTTGCAGGGGCCCGAAGCCAGCGTCGTGTCGCGGCTTCGCGATGCCGGTGCGCTCGTTCTCGGGAAAACGGTCACCACCGAGTTCGCGGGCGGCGCTCCCGGTCACACTCGAAATCCACATAACCTCGAACACACGCCGGGGGGCTCTTCTAGTGGGTCGGCCGCCGCCGTGGCCGCGGGGCTGTGCCCGTTGGCGCTCGGAAGCCAAACCGGCGGTTCGGTGATTCGCCCCGCGGCGTTCTGCGGCATTATCGGATTCAAACCGAGTATTGGCCGCATTCCGACGGACGGCGTCTTACCGAGATCGGAAACGCTCGATCACGTCGGCTTGTTTACCCAAGATATCGCGGGGATGGAACTGGCAGCGTCGGTCGTCTGTGATGAGTGGAACTCGACCGCGACCGATCGCGTTCCCGTGCTCGGTGTTCCTGAAGGCCCCTATCTCGAAGCCGCATCGGACCGTGCGCAAGCGGCGTTCGAAGCGCAGATCAAACGGCTGGCTGATTCCGGGTATACGATCGAACGCGTGAGTATGTTCGAAAACTTCGAGACGACCGACAAAATGCGGGAGGATACGCACATCGCCGAATTCGCGATCAATCACGAAGTGTGGTTCGACGAGTACGAACCGTTCTACAGGACGTCCTGTGCGGAGCGGATTCGAAGCGGCCGTCGGGTCACGATCGACGAGCTCCTCGAAAGTCGGCGCGTGATCGCCCAACGTCGACCGACGCTCGAAGCGGCGATGGACGAGCATGGTATCGACGTGTGGATCTCACCCGCCGCACCCGACACCGCTCCTGAAGGCATTTCGAGTACCGGTAACCCGGTGATGAATCGACCGTGGACCGATTCTGGCATGCCAACGATCACGCTACCGGTCGATGAAATCGATGGGCTTCCGGTCGGGTTACAATGTGCGACCCGATTTATGGAGGGAGAGAAACTGCTCGCGTGGGCGGACGGGTTGTTCGCGGCCGCTCGCTCGTCGTAAATCAAAATATCGAAATCCGTTCCGTATTTATACGGAATACGGGAGAAAACTCACGGCTTTCGAAGCGGGTGGTTCAAGAATCGTTGATGTGGACGCTGATCCGGGTAATCCCTTCGTCACCGTCGCTGAACTCGAAGACGTTACAAAAATCCGCTTCGACGGGTCCGTCATCGCTATCGCCGGTCACCGTCCCTTCGGTGACGGACGCGGCTTCATCGTGAATCCGAAGCCTAACATCGTGGGTCGTCTTCGCCAACCCTCGAAGGTCGTTCATATACGTTTCGAGCCCTTCGAACCCTTCGAGATCACCGTTGAGCGATTCGTAGACGAATCCTTCCGCGAGGGCGGGGCGGACGATATCGAGGTCATCCGCATCCATCGCATCGAAGTACGCATCGATCAGTTCGTTTCGTTCTGCTTCGGACATCGTATCCGGTACTCTCGAGTGAATCAATATAAATTATTGCGACCATTGGCTGTGCATGACCTGTCTCGACCATTCGCTGTGAACCCGAGATAACGCCGTACCGTGGCATGGTTCCCCTATACAAAGAACTACTAACTAGACGGGTATATCCGGGGGCAATGTCCGCTCAATCGGATTTTACCGAAGGCGTTCGGGACGTCTCTCCCTTATTATTGGGATACCTACCGTTCGGCCTCATTACAGGCGTTACCGCGGTGGGGATCGGAATGTCTTCTCTCGAGGCGGTCGCGATGTCTACGCTCATGTTCAGTGGCGCAGCCCAACTCGCCGCCATCGAACTCATGGCCCAACCGGCTCCGGTCGCCGTGATCGTCTTTACCGCCCTGTTGATCAACCTTCGATTTTCGATGTTCAGCGCCGCGATCGCCCCCCACATGCAAGCACTCTCTCACCCGTGGAAATTCGTCTCGGGGTTCCTGTTATCGACACCGAGCTTCGTGCTTTCGACCGCGATGTTCGAAACCGACCAATCCGTGAGTCGCCGGTGGTATTATCTCGGAACCGGATTACCCATCTGGATCGTGTGGGTTCTCTCGACGATCGTCGGTGTCGTTATCGGCGCACGCGTACCGCCGGAGCTCCAACTCGATTTCGTGATCCCGCTGGTCTTTATCGTGCTCTTGTTCAAATTGCTCGATGGAAACGCGATGTGGGTCGCCGCCGTCGTCGCCGGGATTCTTTCGCTGTTCGGTGAGCTCGCACCGTTCAACCTCGGGTTGATCTTTGCATCACTCAGCGGCATGGCCGCTGGCTTACTCGCTGATCGGTGGTGGTTCCGGTGAGCGATGCACCGCTTTCGTCCGAACTCAT
>SKKJ01000287.1 GCA_007121575.1 Natronomonas sp. | reverse complement strand
GTGGGCGAGATCGAATCCTATGCAGAAGACAAAGAGGGATTCGCTATCACGGAGTCCGCTCCCGAATCGGGTGTGGCCCTCGGGGAGGGAAGCGCCGACGCACTCGTCGAAGCGCTGTCGATCGAATCAGTACAAGCGATCATCGATGCGGCTGAGTTCGAAGCGTTCAGAGACGATTAACCGAGAAGCGACCGGAACCGTCGACCGGCCTCGGTGTCGGCATCGATCGCCGCCTCGATTCGAGGCGATAACCACTCCGAGGAGACGTAGCGATCGTAGACGGGGAGCCGTTCGGAAAGTGGGACTCCCGCAGTGTCGGCGATCCGCTCGAGCTCGCGGAGTGCCGGCCACTTGTATTCGGGATTGATATAATCGTCAGTGACGGGTGAAACCCCACCGAGGTCGTCGATTCCACAATCAAGCAGTTCGTCGACGGGCGCGAGGTTCGGCGGTGATTGGATGCTTACCTCTTCGGGGAGCGCGGCCCGAGCCATCGCGGTCGTCTTCCGCATCGTTTCGAGATCAGGTGAACCGCCGCGCCATCGTTCGTTCGAGACGACCGGCTGGATGATGATCTCTTGAACGTGGCCGTATCGTTCGTGAAGCGCCGCGATCGTGAGGAGACTCTCGGCACGGTCCGTCGCCGTTTCACCGATGCCCACCAGGATACCGGTCGTGAACGGCATATCGAGCTCACCGGCGGTCGCGATCGTCGCGATCCGCTGTGCGGGGGATTTCGATCGAGGGCCGCCGTGCGCTTGGACGTCCGCCGTCGTCTCGAGCATCACACCCATCGACGCGTTCAGATCGGCAACGAGTTCCATCTGCTCGCGGGTCTGATCGCCGGGGTTCGAATGCGGCAACAACCCACAGTCGAGCGCGATCTCACACGCTTGCCGAAGATACGAATGAATCGAGTCGTGACCCAGTTCGTCGAGCCGTTCGTAGATCTCCGTGTAGCGGTCGTCGGGATCGTCGCCGAAGGTGAACAGCGCCTCCGTACAGCCCGCGTCCGCGCCGCGTTCACAGATCTCTTCGATCTCGTCCGGCGATAAAAGCGAGGCGGCGCCGGGAGGGTCGTAGTACGTACAATACGTACATGTGTATCGACAGGCCGTCGTCAGCGGAATGAAGACGTTCTTTGCGAACGTCAACTCAGGGGCCGAAGACACGTCTGCAGGCTCAACAGAGAGCAATCGCTCCGTCTCGTCGGCGTCGATCGTCAGCTCGACTCCGTACGCCTCAGTCCCAAACACGTCATTGGATGTGTGGGTTGAGGAATTAAAAGGCTCGTTCTTCCGGTAGGACGCGCCCTCAACTCGTTCGTTCAGTCCCGGTCGCGCGTTATTGTCGTACGACCACCGCTCGGTTGTAACGCGAGATCGACACCGGCGTCTTCGAGCCACGTACTGGCTCGTCCGGTGCCGTGTAACGCGAGTTCGACGAGGTCTTCGGGTTCGTCGATGTCGACCGCCAGACGAAACGAATCGATTTCGGTTACGGTCGCGCCGACCTCGGCCGCGATTCGGCGGTGATCCGCGAGCGACGTGTCGTGATAGTCCGTATAAAAATCGGGGTGACGGACGACGATCGCGTTCGTGCCGCCACCGAGTCCGGGGGCGATAACGACCTCACCGTCGGCGTCGAAAAGCGTCGAGAGAGCGGTCGGTGTCGCGAGTGCGAGATCCGCCATGACGACGGCGATGGGAGGATCGAGACGGTCGTTAACCGCCGCTGTTAGCGGCCGTTCATCCGTGATGAGTGACCACTCACAGTCGAATTGCTCGGTCGAAAGGACCGTCGGTGATCCACCCGAATCGGTGATCGCCGTACAGACATCCGCAAGCATTGTGCGGGCGAATTCGGCGCGTTCATCGGCAGAAAGTATGCCAGCGAGTCGCGTTTTTGGTGCGGTCACCGAAAACGGGACGAGAACGTCCATCACCGGAGTCTGCTCGGCCCTTGCTGCCGGGATTTATACACACGGTAGCCACCGACCGCGAGCAGGAGGACGATAACGGCCGCGCCACCGGCGAAGAGTCCCATCCGAATGAGCTGACTCTGTGACGCCTCGTCCTCGGCACGTTCCGCGAGATTGATCGCGTTTTCGAAGTTACCGCCCTCGTAGGCGGAAATCGCGCTCTCCAGCGAAGACTCTGCTGAATCCGAACTGGATTCGCTAACCGCCGCTTGGGCTCGATCTATCGCTTCGCGCGCTTCGCGACTCTCCGCGGTGTAGTGGTGCGTTTCGTGGGTGGCGATATCCCGGGCCGTCCCACCCTCACGTTGTTGGGTGATGTTCGCAACGGTGAAGCGGTCCGGCGGATCGTAGCTAAACGCTTCGATTTCGGGTGTCGTTCCGGTAACGCGGATTTCGATGCTTGAGGTTCCGTCATCGATATCGACGGATTGTGTCACGTCTGGGCCATCAGTGTCTTCACGAGCGATTTCGCTCCCTGCTTGGTTGTACTGTCTGACCGTCCACGTCGCGTTATCGAGCTCGGTCTCGACGGCGAGCGTCCACGATTCGAATTCATCGAAGAGGTCAGTCAATTCGAACGTCGCTTCCATTTCAGCGCCGACTTCGGATTCTTCGGGAAGCGTTTGTGGATTACTCTCGACCGCGAGCGTCGTTCCCACGAACAGTGTTCCGAACAACGCCACGGCGAACACTGCGGCGACGAGGGTACTACTCTTCATCGTCGCCGTATTTGATGAGGTCCTCTAAACCGTCTTTGCTTTCGGATTTAAGCTCATCGCGTCGCGCTTCGGCCTCGATAGCCATCCGTTGCATTTCCTTCACTCGAGGGATATCAGTCACGCCGGCGAGAACGACGATTGCGGCGACTTTCTGTTCGTTCGGAAGCGGGTAATCACCGGCTCGCACTTCCATACATTCGGTTTTGCTCTCGATCCATTTCCGCGCTTTATCGACCCCCTTCCGGTTGAGCGCTTCCGGTGGGCCGGAGACCAAAAGGAGCGCTCGTTCGGTACTGGCGACCTCACACTGTAGCGTGAGTTTGCCGAGCGTCGCCTTTCGAACGAGGGCAGTGATCCGGTTCGTCGCATCTCCGGAACTCGCAAAGCCGTTCTGGTCGTTTCCTCCGCGGAGGCGATCGAGCAGCCCTTTGTTCTTTCGTTCGAGTTCGATCGTCTCGGAGGCGTATCCGACGCTGGTGATCCCGTGATCACCGAGCGTGTTGATGATCTCGGACGCGTCGACGACGCTTTCGGCGATGTTGTCGCCGAGCGCTTCGACTTCGCCAGCAGAAAAGAGCGCGCCGAATCGTGTGACGATCTCGTCGTTGATCTCGGCGTACCCTTCTCCAAAACTTTCACAGCCGGTTTTGAACCCGTCGTTATCGAACGTGAGTAGATTATCGACCGTTTCAGCGAATCCTTGGAACGATCGAGCCGCATTCCGATTGTAGATACCGCCTTCGTCTCTGCTGGGCAGAACGCCGAGGCCGTAGACCGGTTCAACATAGAGTCGCTGGAGATGTTCTGCGAGCACCGGTGCACCCCCGCTGCCGGTACCGCCGCCGAGCCCAGCGATGACCAAGAACGCATCGATCTCGCTGGAAGCCATTTGATCGATCGCGCTCTGTATCTCCTCGATGTCCTCCCGTGCGCACTTTTCACCCAGTTCCGGTTCGGTACCAGCGCCGTGTCCCTTTACCACCGATTGGCCGATGAGAACCCGGTTCTCAGTCGGCACGTAGTCGAGCCCCATGAGATCAGCCTTCGCGGAGTTCACCGCGACGGCGTGCCCGACAATGCCAGTGCCTCGGGTCGAGTCATACTCGAGAAACCGGTCGAGGATCTTCCCGCCGGCCTGCCCGAAGCCGATCATTGCAAGTTTCATATCAGTCCTTATCAGGGGTAGCGTTCTACGGAAATGATAAGCTTTCGGCCGACGTCAGACACTGAGACGACACAAACGATCAATATCACTCGGTACGAGCGGATGATAGACCGTCCAGATACGCCGAAATGGTGAGCAAGTCGTCTTCCTCGACGCCGAACGCATCGATATCGTTCGTCGTCGTCGTGTTATCGATCTTGAGCGACCGATACTGGTCGGCACCCATTCGGGGAACGCCCGGAATGGCGTCGAGGACCGATCCCGGAACGTAATCGAGTGATTTGAGGCCGATTCCCGCGAGAACCATCGGAATCGGGAGAACGGTGACCGGCCGCCCATCCGCCGCGTGGGCGAGCGTTGCGATTTCAGCGAGTGTCAGGACCTCCGGTCCGCCGATTTCGTATGTCTGACCGATATGTGGGTCATCGGAACCGCTCGATTCAACCGCATCGGCGAGCATCGGGACGAAATCGCCTACCCAGATCGGTTGAAAGCGCGTGTTTCCCCCACCCGGAAGCGGCGTGAGATACGGCGGGGCGAGCCGTTTCGTATACGGGATGAACTCTTCGCCCTCTCCGAAGATAACCGACGGCCGAAAGATGACCCATTCGAGCTCGGACGCTCGAACGATCTGTTCGGCTTGCCCCTTCGAGCGAAGATACGCCGTG
>SKKJ01000332.1 GCA_007121575.1 Natronomonas sp. | reverse complement strand
TGTGACGCCGACAACGCGATCGCCACCGCGAACGGAACGGCGGCACTGCACGCCGCGCTCGAGGCCGTCGGTGTCGGTGAGGGATCGACAGTCGTTACGACGCCGTTCTCGTTCGTGGCGACGGCGAATGCGATCCGGTTTACGGGTGCGACACCCGTGTTCGCGGATATCGATCCGGACACGTACAACCTCGATCCGGGCGCCGTCGAAGCGGCGATTCGCACAGCCGACGGTGAGGTGGATGCGATCCTCGCAGTTCACCTGTACGGACTTCCCGCGGAGCTGGAACGGCTACGGGAGATCGCCGACGCACACGACGCGGCACTCGTCGAAGACGCCGCGCAAGCGCATGGCGCGACGTATAAGGGCCAACCGGTCGGCGCGATCGGCGATGTCGGTTGCTTTTCGTTCTATCCGACCAAGAACATGACTACGGGTGAGGGCGGGATGGTGACAACTGATCGGGACGACGTTGCCAAGCGAGTGCGACGATTCACCGATCACGGACGCGGCGAGGAAACGTACGAACACGTCACGCTGGGGCATAACTTCCGAATGACGAACCTCGCGGCGGCCATCGGTCGCGCCCAACTCGAGAAGCTCTCCGGATTCGTCACCCGTCGCCGGGCGAACGCCGCTCACCTCTCTGAGCTTCTCTCGGAGACGCCGGTAACGACGCCGATCGAACCGGACGACCGCGAGCACGCGTATCATCAGTATACGATTCGGACGGCCGAGCGTGACAAACTCCGTCGCGCGCTCGCCGATGCGGATATCGATTCGGGCGTGTACTATCCGACCGTTCTCCACGAACTCGAAAGCTACTCCGCGCTCGACGCAACGTCACCTGTCGCCGAACGGGCGACGGACGAAGTTATCTCCCTCCCGATTCATCCGACAGTGTCAAAGGATGATCTCGAAGTCATCGCAGAGACCGTTTCGGAGACGCTTGCGGCGAACGAAGCGGGGGTTTCCCAATGAGTTCTCGTCCGCTTCGTGCCGGTGTCGTCGGTACCGGAAGCATGGGACGAAACCACGTCCGTGTCTACAACGAGATCCCTGAAGCGGAACTCGTCGGGGTTCACGACGTGGACACGAAACTCGCCCAAACCGTCGCGGAAGAGTATGGTGTCCCCTGGTTCTCGTTCGTGGACCTGTTGGACACGGTCGATGTCGTGTCCATCGCCGTCCCGACGGAGTTCCATTATCAAGCCGTTCGCGAGTGTATCGATGCGGGTGTCGATGTCCTCGTAGAGAAGCCGTTCGTCGAGCACGTCGATCGAGGTCGCTCGCTCGTAGAGTACGCCGAGCAACAGGATGTAACACTGCAGGTTGGCCAGGTCGAGCGGTTCAATCCCGCCGTTCGAGAACTGTTCTCCCTGCTTGATGACGTGGACATCCGCGCTGTTGAAGCCCGTCGGCTCGGGCCACCGCCGGAACGGTCGATCGATGACTCGGTCGTAATGGATCTGATGATTCACGACATCGATCTGTTATTGCAGATTCTCGATACACCGTCGGAAGTGTCCGCGATGAGTACGCACGACGGCGAGTACGCGACGGCGACCGTTCGAACGGAGTCCGGACAGCTCGGAAGCCTGACCGCGAGTCGGGTGACACAGGAGAAGATACGAGAACTCGTCATCTCCGCGACGGATTGTAAAATCGCGGTCGATTATATCGATCAGTCGATCGAGATCTGTCGACGCTCCGTTCCCGAGTACATCCGCGATACCGGATCAGTAAACTACCGACATGAAACGATCGTTGAAAACCTGGTCGTCGAACACCGAGAACCGTTGAAAGAGGAACTATCATCGTTTATCACGGCCGTTCGACGACAGGAGGAACCGGCGGTCACCGGCGAAGACGGACTCAACGCGGTCGAACTAGCCCAGCGAATCGATGGTATCGGCACCCCCGTCGAGGCGTTCGAGATGGAACAGGTGGTCTGATGACTACCTCACGGTGGAGTTACGCCATTCGTAAGCGAATTTGGCCGGGCCATCCAGCGGCTATGGTGCCGCATAATAATCCCCGGTTAGGGGAAACAGTGTGATGAACATGCCATCGAAACGAGCGCACACTATCGCTGCTAGCCTCATCATCGTCGCGCTTCTCGTCTCCGCCAGCCGGTCGGCGGATGGGACGTGATCCGATGTCTCTCAGTGACTCGACGGCCGAACAGAGCGTCGAGATCGGCGAGAACGTAACGATCGACGATCCCCGTCTCGTGGGATACGGTCGCGACGATTCCGCCCCGCCCGCGGTCATCGGAGACGAAGCGACCATCAGGGCCGGAACGATCGTCTACGCCGACGTGACCATCGGTGATCGGTTTCAGACCGGTCATAACGCGTTGATTCGCGAGGAAACTCGAATCGGCGACGACGTTCTCATCGGCACACAGTGCGTCGTTGATGGGCAGACGACGATCGGGTCGAACGTGAGCGTCCAGACGGGCGTCTACATTCCGTCTGAGACCACGATCGGGGACGATGTGTTCATCGGTCCGCACGCCGTGCTCACCAACGATCCGTACCCCGTTCGAGTCGATGTCGATCTCGAGGGGCCCGTCCTCGAGGACGGCGTCAGTGTGGGTGCGAACGCCACGATTCTCCCGGGCGTCACCGTCGGCGAGGGCGCGTTCATCGCAGCCGGTGCCGTGGTGACGGACGACGTTGCCCCCGGCGAACTCGCCGTCGGTGCCCCCGCGAAAACCGAACCGCTTCCGAACGTACTCCGACAATCAAACTTTCAGTAACATGTATCAACCATCCGCAGAAAACCAGCCCGCGAGTTACAGCGATGACGCCATCGATCACATCGAGAACGGCCGAAACACCGACCGCTCCGCGACCGATTACGCGGCTACGGTCGAATCCGCGACGGTGTGTATCGTCGGTCTCGGGTACGTCGGCGTCCCCCTCGCGGTCGCGTTCGACGAACAGGGCTACGATCTCATCGGCTACGATATCGATCCGGATAGGATCGATGCGTTCAGCGACGGGCGCGATCCAACCGAGGAACTCGGGGACGATCGAATCGCGGACAGCGAAATCTCGTTTACCGATGATCCGGCGTCGATCGCCGACGCCGAGTACGTTCTGATCACCGTCCCGACACCGCTGGATACCGGGAGTAACCCGGAGCTGACGTTCGTCAAGAGCGCGGCGAAAACCGTCGCCCAACATATGAGCGAGGAGACGACCATCGTCTTGGAATCGACCGTGTATCCCGGTGTCACCCGTGATATCGTCGTTCCGTTGATCGAGGATGTTTCCGGACTCACGCTCGGTGATGGGTTCCACGTCGGATACTCGCCCGAACGTCTCTCACCGGGCAATCAGGGACGAAAGCTGCAGGACGCGATCAAGATCGTCAGCGGCGATACGGCCGAGTCGTTGGATAAACTCACGCATTTGTACGACTCCATCGTCGACGCCGGCGTGTATCAGGCCCCCTCGATCGAGACGGCCGAGGCCGCGAAAGTCCTCGAAAACGTCCAACGAGACCTCAATATCGCACTGATGAACGAGATGGCAATCATCTGTGACCACCTCGGAATCGATACGGGCGAAGTGATCGATGCGGCCGCGACGAAGTGGAACTTCCACGAATACTCTCCGGGGCTTGTTGGTGGACACTGTATTCCAGTCGACCCGCTGTATCTCGCGCACGGTTCCGAGCGAGCCGGTTTTTCGCCCAAACTCATCTTCCAGGCTCGAGAGGTGAACGAGTATATGCCGAAACACGTCGCTGAGGTCACGATCAAGGCGCTCAATTCGGCCGGAAAGGTCCCGAAAGACTCTCGGTTGGTCATCATGGGTGCCGCCTACAAGCCCAACGTGGGGGATATCCGCACGTCTGAAGTCAAAGGCCTCATCACGGCACTCGAAGCGTACGACATCGAGTGCGTACTTTGCGACCCGATCGTCGACGAGACGGTTCTCGCGGAGACGTTTGGCACCGAAACAACCGCCCTCGAATCGTTCGATGGGTTCGATGGCATCGTTCTCGCGACGCCTCACGACGTGTTCACCGAACTCGATTACGCGGATATCGTCGGTTCGCTCGAATCACATTCCGTGTTCGTCGATGTAGACGGCGCGATCGATCGGGAGACGATCACGGGAGCCGGGTGTGAGTATCGCAGATTATGATGCGCTTGATACGTCCAACCCGATCGGGAACACCCGTCGGACTCGCCGCCAACGACCGTACGTTCGATATGAGGGAATCCACATGAAATTCGCGATCACGATCCAGCGACCGCCCCACGTTCACTTTTATCGACACGTCATCGAGACGCTCGAGTCGGCCGGTCACGAGACGCGAGTGTTCGTCCGCGACTCGGAGATTACGACAACATTGCTCGATGCGTTCGACATCGAGTATACGATACTGGCGGATACGTCCGGGGGTTCGATCGCGAGCCTAGCGACGACGCAGGCGGCGTTCGAAGCGAGATTACTCCGACAGCTGATCGCGTTCAAACCCGATGTCGTGACCGGCATCGGCGGCATCTCCGCATCCCACGCGGCGACGCTCGTCGGCG
>SKKJ01000317.1 GCA_007121575.1 Natronomonas sp. | reverse complement strand
CTCGAGCGTTCGTTGTTCGCTCATCCCGAGGATTTCGGGTTCGCCCCTGAACTCGCCCTCGCCGAGTGCGGCGACGTGAACGTTGTACTCGCCGGGATCGAACGCTGAAGCGTCGACCGTTGCCGAGTACGAGCCATCCGAGCCGCTCGCATCGGTTCGCTCGACGTGATCGTCGTTCCAGACGACGACTTCGACGCCTGCTGGGTCATCTGTGAGGTGGGTTGGTGTGACGGAGATCTCGTATTCGATCGTCTCGTCGGTGGCTGCTTCTTCGTCACCGAGTCCGGTGATCTCGTATCCGGAAACGATGACAGGATGGACTGCTTGGGGATCTCCCTCAGAAAACAGTACGAGCGAATACGTTCCCGGTTCGATATCGTCCCCGGTGTCGAATGTGACCGTTTCACTCCCTTCTCCGGACGGACCGAAATCTTCGACGTCAGTCTCTGATTTAACGAGGTGCACATCGAAGCCAGCTTCACTCGGAGCTGTCACGTCAATCTGAATAGATTCACCGGGATCGATCACCGCAAACCCGTCGAATTCGTACGAGTTTCCTTCGTAGGAAACGGTTTGCGATGGTGTTTGGATGGCATCGTCGACTGTCAGATCGTACTCGCCATCGGCAGCAACCAGCCCGACACCAACGCCACCGACCAGCGCACAGCAAAGTAGACACACGAAGAGAAGGGACCAATCCGGACGAACCTGTCGCATGCGTACACTGTTTGATAAGCATCCGTATATGTTTGATGGCTTTCCCGCGCTGCCGCCGTGCCCCTCGATGGGCGGTGAACGAGAACAATTATCGATTCGGGAGCGCGGACCGAATCACATTCAGGCAGAGCCAAAGCCCCGGCATTCGGTGGCTGATCCACAGCGCGGTCGCCACACAGAACATGAGTAGTTCGAACGCGCCGGTAACCGAAAGCGTCGAGGCGATCAACACCTCGAGGATCGTATACGACGTCTCGCTGCTCGTCTGTGGCAGGACGGGCCACAACAGAAAGTGCAACCCCTCCCAATCGCCGCGCAAGAGCGGATACACCGAATCGGCGGCCAAATGCGAGAGGTGTCCCACCGCGAAGGCGACGCTCAACTCCCGACGGTCGTACCGGACCGCGAGCCAGTGAACGATCGCGATCACGACGATCGCGGTGAACACGGAATGGCCGAGCGATCGACCGCTCGGTAGTACGCCGACATACCACGCGAGCGGCTTATCCAAGAGATCGGCAAACTGCGTACCGATCGCTAGAGCGATGACCGGTGCCTCTGCCGGCCGTTCGCCGTCTCGATACCGAGTCAATGCCGCATACAGTAGATAGCCGACGGCGGCGTGTCCCCACGGAAGCACTACCGTTCTGTTCTCGGCCGATCCGTAAAATCGCACCGGAATCGGCCGAAAGACCGAACTGAGCCGATAGTTTCGTATACGGTCGTGCGAAACGTTCGGTGATGGCTACGCGCCGACGGCTTCGGTTCATTCACGCCCAGTTAGTGTGGATGTTAGCCGTCATCGTGCTGTTGGCGCTGCTCGGCTCGTTGGAACTGGAACTGTTTTTCGTCCTTTCATTGATCGGCTTTCTGATTATCGTCGAACTGACCGCGCCGATCGCGGTTACCCCGACGTGGCGACGCAGGTTGCCCTGGTTGATCGCGATTGGCCTGGCCGTCTTCGGGATAATCGTCGTTCGCCGAATCCTCGAAATCCTTCCCCCCGGGGTGTTCGGATGAAACCCGATCTCGACGTACCACAGCTCGCACTCGTCAGCTTCGCTCTCCTCGTCTGCGGTGTTTTGGTTGTCGGTGGCGCGACCTCCGCCGTCGCGTTCGATGCGTTCAATCCACAGTGGGACGGGACGAGCGAGCTACAGGCGACCGCTGAGGCGACGGGGACGGAACCGGTCATCGTCCGCAACACGACTCGATACGACGAATACGGCGCTAACGCGACTGCGTTCGTCATCGCGCCAACGGAGGAGTACACAGACGGCGATATCGAGCGAATCCATGCGTTCGTCGAACGGGGCGGAACGCTCGTCGTGGCCGATCGCGACGGACCGCACGGACACGATCTCTTAGCGGGTCTCGGTGCGTCCGCCCGTCCGGTGGGTCCGGTGTTGCGTGATGAACGGCACTACTACCGCGATCCCGCATTACCGATCGCGACGGTGGTCGACGAGAACCTCTCGGATGCCGGTGCTGAGACGATTACGTTGAATTACGGGACCGCGATCGAGCCTGACGGGGCGACGGTTCTCGCCGCGAGTTCCGAGTACGCGTATCTCGATTCCGACGGGAGCGGGGCGATCGCCGATAACGAGTCGCTCGCGTCGTATCCGGTCGTGACGACCGAAGCCGTCGGCGACGGACGGATTGTCACCGTTGGCGATCCCAGTGTCTTCATCAACGTGATGCACGAACGAGACGACAACCGGGCGTTCGTTGCTGCCCTCCTTGCCGACGCCGATCACACGCTGGTCGATATCTCGCGGGCGGGCGCTCCGCCACCGCTTGTGGCGGTTCTGTTGATTATCCGTGAATCGCTGTTCGTCCAGACGATACTCGGCATCGGCGGCCTCGTTCTAGTGCGAGCGGGTCGACAGTATATTTCCAGTTCCTAATCGGATGAGCAGATTCAACATCGGACGGTCGAACGGTTCGCCCAACGAAAGCCATTATCACGCCCCCCGACCAACCGAGACGCAATGAGTGACCCGGGGGAGGTCTATCGGAGCATCCGTACCGAAGTCGAACGCGTACTGATCGGAAACGAACACATCATCGAAGGGCTGACAATTGCGTTGCTTTCCGAGGGTCACATCCTTCTGGAGGGAGTTCCGGGTATCGCGAAAACGACGGCTGCGGCCGCGTTCGCGCGTGTAACCGGACTCGATCACACCCGGATTCAGATGACACCCGACGTGCTTCCTGCGGATATCACCGGTACGAACGTCTATCGTGAACAGACCGGTGAGTTCGAAACCCGGAAAGGACCCGTCTTCGCGAATATCGTTCTCGCCGATGAGATTAATCGTGCGACACCGAAGACACAGAGCGCGCTGCTCGAAGCGATGGCCGAACAGACGGTCACGATCGAAGGGACGAGCTATGTGCTGCCCTCGCCGTTTTTGCTCATCGCGACACAGAATCCGATCGAAATGCACGGTACTTTCGCGCTTCCGGAAGCTCAGCGCGACCGGTTTCAACAAAAGCTCACGATGGGACTGCCATCGCGGGACGAAGAGCGGGCGCTGCTCGATCGGTTCGATACTGAGCCATCACTCGGGCCTGACGCGCTCGAACAAGTCGTAACGCCCGATACGTTATTGAATGCCCGCGAGACCGTTCGTAACGTTCACATCGACCCGTCGGTGAAAGCGTATCTGCTCGAACTCGTCGCGGCGACCCGTGAACACGATACCGTAGAGTACGGTGCCTCCCCGCGAAGCTCTCTGGCGTTCCTCAATGCCGGAAAAGCGAAAGCAGCGATTCAAGGTCGCGCCTACGTCATCCCGGACGATATCAAAGCGCTCGCACACCCGATTTTGGTTCACCGACTCGTGTTGAACACTGATGCCGAAATCAGCGGGATAGATCCAGAATCCGTCGTCGATGACATCCTCTCTTCGACGCCAACGCCAAACGTCGAGATGGACGTCGAAACCGAGCCGACGATCGGTCAGACGGACGCCTCCGACGATCCCTCCGTCTGACCATCTGGTTGCCTTTTCGCACCGAGCGGTTGCTCTATGCCCTGTTCGGTCCCTTAGACGTCGGTCGATCGGCTCGGTTCCTCGTTCGGTGTCGTTCGAGTTCGTTCGCTTTCTTCGAGGAGTCCACCTCGAATGAGCGTATATACTAGCGTGAACGAACTGCTGAACACGAGAAGTGCGAAAAGCGCACGCCAGCTGAAGACAGACACGCTGAATGCGGTGTCTCGCCATCGAAGCAATAGCGGCACGATGATCGACAGTCCGATCCAAGCGAGCACTGACACGACACTACTGATAATAAGTCCGTCACGCGGTTCGCGGCGGTAGCGATTCGGTGGAAGCAGCTCGAAACACAAAGCGAGCCCGATCCCCAAGGCGAACGTCCCGGTGAGGAGAACGAGCCAGCCGACAACCAGTCCGTCTCCGCCCACGATCGCGGCCAACAGTTCGTATCGGCCCATGTTAAGAACGATGACGCTGAGCACCACGCCCCCATATATCGTTGCGATAGCTGCCGTTCCCAATGTGGCCCCCCAACGTCCGAACGGTGTGTTCGGTTCGGTCAGTTCCCCCTGGTATCGCTGGGCGATCGAGTAAACGATCACAGAAAGCGTGAAAAACAGAACCGATCCAAATACGCTTTCGAGATACATCGCCCGGATCGTCGGTCGATCGAGCAGATAATGGAGCGCGAACAGATCCATCCACGGTGATTCGTGTATGGCGTACAACTGGGAGTGATATACTGGGGAGATGTGGTGAATATCCGGAAGCATTCCCCATAACCCACCGACTGGCACGAGCCACAGTCCGACTCGTCGATCTATATCGTACCGGAACACG
>SKKJ01000022.1 GCA_007121575.1 Natronomonas sp. | reverse complement strand
GGTTCATCATCAGTATCCGTCGGTGTTGACTCCGTTTCAGAATCGTACTCGACGGAAACGTCGGTTCCGTCGGTATCGTCCGAACCACCCAGTCCGAACACCGCTCGAATCAGATCGAAAACGCCCATATATTCACACTATACGGGCCTATACTTAAAAACGACCGACGTACTATGTTATAGAGAGTCTCGGAGTGCCCGGTTCATCACATCGATCGGGGCGTCGAGATCAGTCCAGATTTCGAAGGCTTCAACGCCCTGAAACAGAAGCATCCACGCCCCATCGATCGTCGTCGCACCGACGGAGCGCGCGTCCCTGAGCAACCGAGTTTCGATCGGCGTATAAACGGCATCGAGGACGGCGAGATCGCGATGAAGCGCTGTTTTCGGAATCGGTGTCTCATCGGATTCCATCCCGACGCTCGTCGCGTTGACGAGAATATCGGCTGTCGAGAGACGGTCTTCGAGATCCGTGAGACCGCCTGAGCTCGCGTTTGGAACGTCGTTTGCGAGCGTCTCAGCCCGTTCAACAGTTCGGTTCGCGATATGGACCGAGAGCCCCTCGTCCGCGAGGGCGAACGCGGCCGCCCGTCCAGCACCACCAGCTCCGAGAACAACGGCGGACCCAGTCAGTTCGACGTCATGGTGTTCGAACGCGCGAAGAATCCCGATCGCATCGGTGTTGTAACCGATGGGTGTTCCATCGAAATCGACCGTGTTTACCGCACCGATTCGATCGGCGAGCGGATCCGTCTCGACGATCTCCGCAACGCGTTCTTTGAACGGGATCGTCACGTTCAATCCGGCGATACCGAGCGCTTCAGCCCCATTGATCGCGGGAGCGAGTGACTCCTCGGACGGTTCGAACGTCACGTAGCGAGCGTTCATCTCGCAGACCTCATACGCCGCTTCGTGCATGGGTGGCGAGACGGAATGACCGACTGGATTGCCGATAAGGCCGAAAACCTGCATACACAGGCAATTTCTCGCACCGATAAAAGCGTTCTCGAAAATCGGATAGAACACCCGATAAACCACATATTGAGATATCAAATCGTGGGAAACGCACTTCGCATCGCATTTGTCCACGCAATCCTGAAAACGACTATGCTTGCAGTCGTCGTCTCGCGCGCTGATGAGGCCTCAAAACGGATCGGGGATCGCCTGCTCGAGATAGCAGACTGGGACGAACACGAAGACGAGCGCCGATCCGACGCCAACGGCGGCGGGACGTATTATCGGACCGATGGGATCGAAATGCGAGCGTTCGACGATCTCCACCTGTATCTCGATGGGGTAGCATCGACGTTCGGTGAGCCCGAGATGCTCGTATTCGTTTCCAGACACTCGGGGAACACGGGACCGCTTCTCACGGCACACGCGACAGGGAACTTCGGTTCAGCGGAGTACGGCGGTGGTGAGGGCTCGCTCGCCCGCGCCGCACCGAACGCATTGTCCGTCGTTCGGGACGCACTCGAAACGTATGCCCCGCCGGAATACGACACTGGGATCGAATGTACACATCACGGGCCATCGGTCGTCGGTTGCCCGTCGCTGTTTGTCGAGTTGGGGAGCGACGAGAAGCAGTGGCGTGACGATGATGGAGCAGAAGCCGTCGCACGGGCGGTTCTCGATCTTCGAGGCGTCGAGCCACATACTGAACGAACGGTCGTCGGATTCGGTGGAGGCCACTACGCGCCACGGTTCGATCGTGTACTGACAGAAACCGACTGGGGAATCGGACACATTGCCGCCGACTGGGGTGTAGAAGCGATGGGAGATCCACACGAAGCAAAAGCGATCATCGCGAAGGCGTTTCAGACCAGCGGAACCGAGTTCGCGCTCATCGATGGCTCATATCCGAAGATCGAATCTGTTATCAATGAAATCGGATTCGAGATCGTCTCGGAAACGTTCCTTCGTGAGACGACGAACGTTTCACTCGCGTTAGTCGGAGAGCTCGAACGCGAGATATGTCCGATCGAAGCGGGGCTTCGGTTTGGTTCGGCTGCTGAAGGATCCAACGGCGAATTCGTGGTCGAGACACTTCCAAAAGCACTCCTCGAAGAAGTCAACGGGATCAACAGAGAGGGCGTCATCGAGGTTATGCACGCGATGACGCTCGCGTACGAAACCGCTGAAAACGGATCGGTGGCTGCAGAACGTATCGCGCTCACCGAGCCCGAGCGATATCAAACGATCATCACAGAACTCGCCTCGATACTGAACGCGAAGTACGAGATCGTCGAGCTGCGAGACGGGGAGATATTCGTTCGACGCGAAACGTTCGACCCGAAGCTCGCAAAAGCAGCGGGAGTCGAAAACGGACCGGATTTTGGGCGGCTTGCCGCTGGAGAAGCGGTCGAAGTCGATGGGACACGAATCGAACCGGCGGATGTACGATCCGCGCGCGAGCAGCGATTTTCCACTGAACCGTGATTTGATATCGCCACATATAGTTTATTTCACCGGTTTTTCGCTGATCAGTACAATACGGTCCGACATGCGTCAGACGCGGGGGAAAGATACATAATGAGCGTACGCGACAACGGCCAGTAATGGACTCGATTATCGAGGACGCTATCGAGGAAGCCGAAGATGAAGAGTCATCGGCCGAGGCGTCCGCCGAGACAGCTACCGAGACAGACGTAAAGGGATCAGGGATGATGACGGATGAGGAATTGGCGAGCGTCGTCGAAGACCTCCAAACGAATATCACCGTCGTCGGCTGTGGCGGTGCCGGTGGGAACACCGTCACTCGAATGGCCGAAGCCGGAATCCACGGCGCGAAACTAGTCGCGGCGAACACCGACGCACAACACCTCGCGACAGAGGTTATATCGGACGAAAAGATCCTCATCGGTCGGCAACGAACCGGCGGTCGCGGAGCTGGATCCGTCCCGAAGATCGGTGAAGAAGCCGCTCAGGAGAATCTCGAAGATATCAACAACTCGATTGACGACTCGGATATGGTATTTATTACCGCCGGTCTCGGCGGCGGAACCGGTACCGGTTCCGCACCGGTCGTCGCACAAGCCGCCCAAGATCAAGGAGCACTCACGATCGCGATCGTGACGATCCCGTTCACTGCCGAAGGCGAGCGCCGCCGGGCAAACGCCGATGCCGGGCTCGAACGGTTGCGAGCCGTCGCCGACACGGTCATCGTGATCCCGAACGACCGGTTGTTAGATTACGCACCGAACATGCCGCTTCAGGACGCGTTTAAAATCTGTGATCGTGTCCTCATGCGATCTGTCAAGGGGATGACCGAGCTGATCACGAAACCGGGGCTCGTCAACGTCGACTTCGCAGACGTGAAGACGATCATGGAAAACGGCGGGGTCGCCATGATCGGTCTCGGCGAATCCGATTCGGAGAACAAGGCACAAGATTCGATCCGATCTGCGCTCCGTTCGCCGCTTTTGGACGTCGAATTCGACGGTGCACAGAGCGCGCTCGTCAACGTCGTCGGTGGACCGGATATGTCGATCGAAGAGGCGGAGGGCGTCGTCGAAGAGATCTACGACCGGATCGATCCCGATGCCCGAATCATCTGGGGCGCATCGGTTAATCCGGACTTCGACGGCAAGATGGAGACCATGATCGTCGTCACGGGTGTCGAGAGCCCACAGATATACGGCAAAAGCGAGGCACAACAAGAACGCGCCGTAACGGGTAGTGACGGCGGTATCGACTACGTCGAATAACCGAGAGAAGGTCGAAAACAGCCTGCTGTCGGGATCAACAAGTAAAAAACCCCTGAGACGGAACGGTAGGATATGAACACGCCGACTGACCTCACGTCATATATTCGCGTCCTGAAGCTCGCGAGCACGCCAACGTGGGATGAGTTCTCGAAAGTCGCCATGATCGCAGGGTTGGGCATCCTGCTCGTCGGCTTTATCGGATTTCTCATCTTTTCCATCATGACGTTCGTACCGGGAGGTCCCTGATGTCGATTTACGCCGTCAAAACGACCGCGAGCCAAGAGCGAACCGTCGCGGATATGCTCATTACCCGAGAAGAGCCGGAGATTCACGCCGCCATCGCCCCGGACTCGCTGACGAGCTACGTGATGGTCGAAGCGGACGGAACGGCGGCGATCAATCGGGCACTCGAAGATATCCCGCACGCACGAAGCCTGGTATCGGAACAACCATCACCGTTTAGCGAAATCGAACACTTCCTGAGCCCCAAGCCGGACGTCGAAGGGATCGCCGAGGGGGACATCGTCGAACTCATCGCGGGGCCGTTTAAAGGAGAGAAAGCACAGGTCCAGCGGATCGACGAGGGGAAAGACCAAGTCACCGTCGAGCTGTATGAAGCGACGGTTCCGATTCCGGTCACGGTCCGTGGCGATCAAATCCGCGTGCTCGATTCCGAAGAGCGGTAAAATCAGACTTCAGTCGTTACTTCTTGTCGATCACTATCTAGACGGCGAACCGCCGACTCGACATCAGCTTCCGCTTCGATTTCGTGCAGGACGGTTTCTCGGAGCCGGATGTCATCGGTATCAGCATCGTAGCTCCGGAGATACTCCGCGCGCGAATGTTCCGAAAACGCGTGCCGAATGGCAAAATAGCCGTC
>SKKJ01000185.1 GCA_007121575.1 Natronomonas sp. | reverse complement strand
TCCGGGCCGACGCCGTCGAGGTCATCCAACGGCGTCGAAACCGTATCACGGAGCGTCTGGTGATACTGCACGGCGAATCGATGCGCTTCGTCCCGAACTCGCTGGAGGAGATGAAGCGCGGGGTCGTCGTCCGCCCAATCGTAGACGCCGTCGGAAGTGACGACCAGCTCCTCGGCTTTCGCGAGCGCGATCGCGGGGACGGCCCAGCCGGTTTCGGCGAGCGCATCGCGGGCCGCGCCGAGTTGTCCATCGCCGCCGTCGATCACGAGGAGGTCGGGGTCGGGGCGATCGTCTCGACCTTCAATTGATCGGATCGCGCGCCACCGAACGAGCGAGCGCATGTTCGCGTAATCGTCGTTCGCTTCTTCGAGTTTCTTCCGTCGATATTCGCGCGTCTCTGGCGAACCGTCGAGAAAGACGACGTCACTGCCGACGACCGCGGTGCCGCCGGTGTGGCTCACATCGAACCCCTCGATCCGAGCAGGTCGGTCGATACCGAGTCGCTGGGCGAGCTCGGCCGCACCGTCGAGTTCACCCGCCCGACTTCGAGCGTTTTTCAGGGCGAGTTTCACGAGTGTCGCCTCCCGCCCTGCGCCGGGTACGCGAACGGCGACACCTTCGGCTTCGAGCCAGCGGTCGAGTTCCGGATCGTCGTGGCGTTCGGGTAAGAGCAACGCGTCGGGCAACGACCGATCCGCGTAAAACTGCGGGATGAACGCGGCGAGCACCGACGCGATCCGGTCTTCCCCGTCCGGGGCGTCGAGCCGATGGCGCTCCCGATCGATCAGTTTGCCGTCCTCGCTGTGGAGTCTGGCGACGGTCGCCGAACCGCCTTCGATCGCGACGCCGAGCACGTCGACGAGTTCTTCGTGACGGTTGATCACGGCCTCGCCGCCGCCCTCGTGAAACGTTTCGACCGCATCGAGTTTGTCACGAAGAGCGGCCGCCCTTTCGAACGCCTCGGATTCCGCTGCAGCCCCCATCTCCCGGCGGAGCGGTTCGGCGAGCACGCCAGTCTCTCCCTCGAAAAAGCGAACGGCGGATTCGACGTCATCGGCGTACGCTTCGAGCGTAATTTCGCCGGTACAGGGGGCGCTACACAGCCCCATTTCGTAGTCGAGACACGGGCGCTCACGGTTCGCGTATTTATGATCCGAGCAACCGCGAAGTCCGTAGACCGACCGGATCGCTTTCGAGACCGTCTCGACGCGACCTTTGTTCGTGAACGGGCCGAAGACGGTCGCACCCTCCGCGGGATCGCGCGTCACTTCGATTCTCGGTGCGTCGTGGTCTGTCAACGCGATGAGCGGATAGGATTTGTCGTCTTTCAGGCGGACGTTATACCGCGGCTGGTGTCGCTTTATCAGGTTCGCCTCGAGCAACAGCGCCTGCGTCTCGGTGTCCGTGACGGCGAAATCGATCCGCACTGCCCGTTCGACCATCTGGCGAATCCGTTCGCTCCGGGGGTCGGCGTACGAACGAACCCGATCGCGAAGATCGACCGCTTTGCCGACGTACAACACCCGATCGGCGGCTTCGAACTGATAGACCCCGGGCACTCTCGGCAACGCATTTGCCCGATCACGGACCGCAGCCGCGTCCATGCCGGATAGTTGGGATCGAGTCCATATCAGCGTAAAGTGTGGTCCTGTATACAGACGGTGGGCATCGAGAACGAGAGCTATGGTCACGCACGTCGTATGTCACATATGACCCGACGACAACGACTCCTGGGAGTGATCGCGATCTGTGGGTGGCTCACAGCCGCGATGTTTCACGTGAAATCGCTGCTCGCAAGCGATGACGCCGGGCGTTCGCGGTGCGCCCTGCGACGAAACCAGTGTCTGCTCGTTTCCAGCGTCTGCATGAACACGCTGGTCGCGAGTGCGCTCTACGGATACGCGAAGCGACGGTTTCGAGCGTGCTGATCCGAGAGCGGTAGCTACAAACTGAAAGCCCACCACAGTACCGACGATGGCAGAGACAGAGCGTCTGTGGCTCGTCGAGCGTGAATACGGCGACGAATCGCTCGTCGAGCTCGTGTATGCAACGCCCGATGGTGCTCACTGCGTCGTGAAACACTTCAGCATTCAGCTGCTTCGCTCGAAAGAGATAACCGCCGCGATCGATGTCGAGACGGAAAACCTCGAGACGGTCGGCGATGAGGCGACGCGAGAGCGGTACGCAACCGAGGTCGAACGCGTTCGCACATCCCACGATCCCGACGAGACGTTGTGACGGGCTCGACGGAAGCCTCAAGGCCTATATCCCATCGGCCGGAAACCGTACTCGATATGGCCGCCATCGAACTGGACGGCGTCGAAAAGTCCTTCGGGGACGTACGGGCGCTCCGCGGCGTCGACCTCGAAGTCGAAGAGGGAGAGATTTTCGGCTTTTTGGGCCCTAACGGGGCCGGGAAATCGACGACGATCAACGTGCTGTTGGATTTCGTTCGACCGGATTCCGGATCGGTTCGCGTCCTCGGTCGCGACGCCCGCGAGGAAAGCGTCGCGATCAGAACGCGTACTGGCGTCCTGCCGGAAGGGTTTGACGTCTACGATCGCCTCACGGCTCGCGAACACATCGCCTTCGCAATCGACTCGAAAGAGGCCGACGAAGAGCCGTATCCCGTGCTCGAACGCGTCGGACTTGAAGACGCCGTCGATCGAAAAGCCGGCGGATTCTCGACCGGCATGCGACAGCGACTCGTGTTGGGGATGGCGCTCGTCGGCGATCCGGACCTGCTCATCCTCGATGAGCCCTCGTCGGGGCTCGATCCGAACGGGGCGCGAGAGCTTCGCGAGATCGTGCGCGAGGAGGCGAACGCCGGGACGACAGTGTTCTTTTCGAGCCACATCCTCGGACAGGTCGAAGCGGTCTGTGATCGGGTCGGAATCATCCGCGACGGATCGCTCGTCGCCGTCGATACCATCGCTGGACTCAGGGATAATCTCGACAGCGGTGCAACGCTCGTGGTCGAAGTCGATGCGGTCCCGGACGGGGCCGCCCACCGGTTGAAAAGCCTCGATGGCGTTACGGACGTCACCATCGAGGGGACGACGTTCCGCATCACGTGTGAAAACGACGTGAAGATGGCGGCGATTCAAGAACTCGAGGATTCGGGCGCGAACGTCTCGGACTTCTCGACGGAGGAAGCGCCGCTGGAGGATCTCTTCGCCGCGTATACGGAGGGGGACAGATGAGCTGGAAAGCCGTCGCCGAAAAGGACTTCCGCGATGCGATCCGCTCTCGGTTGCTCATCGTGCTCACCGCGCTCTTCGCGCTCTTTGCGGCCGGAGCCGCCTACGTCGTCACCGAGATTTCACCGCCACAGCAAGCCGCGTTTACCGGCGAGTTAACGACGGTGCTTTTGATCGCGGGGCTCGTGAGCGCAACGGCGATTTTCATTCCGATCGTCTCGATCGCCGTGGCATATCGGTCGTTGGCCGGCGAGCGGGACAGCGGCAGTCTAAAGCTGTTGCTCTCGTTGCCGAACAGCCGTAGCGATGTCATTCTCGGGAAGTTCCTCGGCCGCGCGGGCGTCGTTTCCGTCGCGCTGTTCGTCGGGTTCGCGGTCGGTATCGTCGTGACCGCAGCGCTGGCGGACGCGTTTTCGCCGCTCGAGTACATCGTCTTCGTCGGGATTTCGATGCTCTTCGCGTTCGTTTTCATCGCAATCACTGTCGGTATCTCGGCGTTCACGTCCTCGACATCGAGAGCCGCCTACGGGGCGTTCGGGCTCTTCGTCGTCTTTCAGTTCCTTTGGACGACGCTCGCACAGGGGATCGCCTACGCCGTGAACGGCTTCACCTTCGAAGGGATCGAGGAAGGCGATGCAGTGTTCAACCTCTTTCAGTTCATCACGATCCTCGACCCGACGGCCGCCTATCAACAAGGGACGCTTTGGGTGATCCGACAGCTCGACGAAAGCGGGGAACTCCAGGAGGCGACCGCCGATTTACCGTTCTACCTGCAGGATTGGTTCGGATTCGTCGTAATGGCGTTTTGGATTATCGTGCCGCTCGCGATCGGCTATCTCCGGTTCGAATCGTCCGATCTGTGACGTCTCCCAGGACTTCGTTCGCGGGCTAACCCTGACGAGATCCGAATACTCTACGTTCGTGTGAACCACCCACTTGAAACACCCGTCGGCCGCGCGTCGAACGACCGTCTGACACCAGTTTCACCACGCTTACGTATTGCGGTTTTACTTTCACTCTGCATGCACGGGTTTTATAATACCTCCAACCTCTCTTTCGGATGCACACGCTCCTTTCCTTTCTGTTGTTACGCTCGTAGCGACAGCACCGAAGCGGGGTCGAGTGACACCGCGCCGGAACATCTACCCCGAACCGCCGAGTACGGAACGCTATGATCGAGCTCGCCGACGTGCTGGCGGCCCGCGAGCGGGTCGCCGAAACGGCCCGTGAGACGCCACTGGAACGGTCATCAACGTTTTCGAATCGGACCGGCGCGGACATCCGACTCAAACTGGAGCATCTTCAACGGACCGGATCGTTCAAAATTCGCGGTGCGACCAACAAGATCGCGCTCTTAGACGACCGCGATCGAGAGGCGGGCGTCGTGACAGCCAGCGCGGG
>SKKJ01000184.1 GCA_007121575.1 Natronomonas sp. | reverse complement strand
TTGACTCAGTCCGCCACGGCGACAGCCGAACCCAAAACAGCGAGCCGACCGACACAAAGCAACCAAATAACTCGCTTCCCCACGCCGGGGACGAGTATCGGTAGCGTGACACTGCCAGCGCCCTGGGGCGCAACCCGTAGATCCCCAACCATCCGAATCGAGGGGAGCAACATCAGGACCTCGGAAAGCATCGCTAGGGCGGCGAGATGCCACCCCTTCCGACCGTCCCTCAGCGACAAAAGCAAACTTTTTCGATAGGTGGAGACGCCAGTGTGGGGTGTGGCTCCTTCGTTTCTGAACGTCAGCTGGTCGAATCCGTATCAGCGTCGCTGGATCCTTTGGGGTATTCTCGTCGCGTCGTTCCTCCTCGTGAACATCTATCGGCTGTCGACGGCGGTCATCTCGGAGCCGCTGATGGAGGCGTTCGGAACGACTGGCGCACAGCTCGGTACGCTTCATGCGGTCTTCTTTTTCGTCTACGCGGTGATGCAGATCCCGACGGGCGTGTTGGTCGACCGCGTCGGTCCGCGGTCGACCGCCACCGGGGGCGGCGTGGTGATGAACGTCGGCGTTCTCTGGTTCGCGCTCGCGAACAGCTATCACGGGGCGCTCGCTGGTCGGTTCCTGATCGGGCTCGGCGGGAGCGTGCTGTTCGTCTGCGTGTTACGGTTCTGTGCCAACTGGTATCGAACCAGTGAGGCGGGAACGATGACTGGCCTGAGCTTCGGTGCCGGCGGGATCGGCGGGATCCTCGCGACGACGCCGTTCGCCGTGGCGGTCGATTTCGCCGGCTGGCGTCCGACCCTCTCGACGCTCGGCGTGATCGGGTTGGGGTTCGCCGTCTTGACGTCCCTTCTGGTTCGAGACTCCGCCGAGCGGGCGGGGCTTTCGCCCATCGAAAACGTCCCCGAACAGTCGCGGTTGAGCGTCCCAGAAGTTCGAACGTATCTCCGAGAGGTTCTCGCCGATCGGTGGACGTGGGTTATCGCGGTGTTGCTCTACTGCACCGGCGGTATCAACCTGACGCTCGTCGGGCTGTGGGGGATTCCCTACGTCGTTCAGGTTTACGACGTCTCGGTGACGTTCGCCTCGACGATCACGCTGCTCGGCGGCGTCGGCATCGCCGTCGGCCCGCCCGTCTTCGGTCGGCTCTCGGATCGGATCGGCCGCGAGACCGAGTTCATGATCGGTGGATCGGTCGTCTACACGGCGTCGCTGGCGGTCGTCGCTCTGGTGGGCGATCCGCCGCTCGTCGTCGTCGCCGCCATGTTCTTTCTCACTGGAAGCCTGTTTGGCACGTTCATCCTCAGCTATCCGATGATACAGGCCAGACACGACGGCCGCGCGAGCGGCATCGCGCTCGGGACGATAAACGGGGCATCGTTTTTCGGCGCGGCGACGTTTCCGACGCTCATGGGCTGGCTGCTCGACGTCTACTGGACCGGCGAGCTCCTCGGTGGCGTTCGGGTCTACACCGTGACCGGATATCGGGTCGCGTTCGCGATCGGCACCGCGGCCGGGATCGTCTCGATCGGCTGTGCGATCTGGCTCCACCGCCAAGCCACGTGACGACGAGCGCCGTCCCCCCGGCCAAGACTCGGATGGGCGTCCGGGGACGTTGCTGACAACGGGCGTCACGCCAAACCGACCCACCACCAACTGATGGTTGAGGAAATGGCGAGTACGACCATCGCCGCGACGGCCGGCAGCGGGCTCCGTTGTCGAGCGAGCGTACGCCATCCCCAGACGAGAAACGGTACCGGTGTGAGATGTGCGAGCGCGACGGCGTCGGGAAGGATGTCGATCCACCAGAGCGCAACGGTGATACTCGCCGCCGAAAGCGCGAGGACGGCGAACGCTCGCCTGATTCGCCTCGATGACCATCGAACCGCGAGCGTCCGTTTGCCGACCGCTGCGTCGGCCCGTCTGTCGGGCCAATGCACCGCGAGCAGGTTGCACCCGACGACGAGCGTGAACGGAACGAGAACTAGCACGGTGAAGACCGTTGGCGTTGCGACGACTGCAACGCCGTATAGCGGTACGAGTAGACCACCCAGTGCCATATTGACCGGTTCGCCGATGCCGCGTCTGATCAGGGCGATTGGCGGCAGCGAGTAGGCGATCCCGGCGATGAGACAGGCGAACAAGAGCCCGGCGGCGAGCGTGGATAACAATCCGGAAGCGATGCCGAGTAGAGCCGTTCCGGTGGCGATGATACAGCTGGCGATCAGGGCTGCTCGAAGAAACGATCTCTGGAGGTCGGTCTCGACGAGCGCACCGCTTCCGCCGGAGAACGGCGTTCGATCGGTGAGCGCATCCGTGTCGGCATCGGCGTACTCGTTCGCGTAATGAACGGTAGCCGCGACCAGTAAGAGCGCGATCGCGCCGGTGACAAGCGGATTCAAATTCCCTACGAGGGTGTCGTCGATCCGGTGTACCGCTTCGGTGTCGACAACGAACGGCGAACCCACGGCCGTCATTCCGACACCGAGCACGTATAAAAGCGAGATGAGGGCGAGCTGGCTCGGGCGGCTCGCTGCCCAGAGCACCCACAGGCGGGGAGCTTGTTTGATGAGCCGTGGCCGAACCATAATATGAATCGTGCTCGGTTTCGCCGGCTCACCGAAAAGTTCTGTCGCCTTTCAGGGCGGGTCGACGACCGGTACGCTCATTCTTGAACCGACCTATGTAGCTGTATGAGTCGGCGTGCGGCTGAGGACGGGTTCGAACGGTTCTTGAATCCGACCGTGACGGCGATACACAGAGAGTTCAGCATCGGCCGAGCGCTCCGGGGAACCGGGCTCGGTCCCGGCGGATACGTCCTCGATCGGCTGCGAACCAACGCTGATGCGCTGGAACGTCGTATCGTCGAACCGGAGTTCGACGCCTATCGCGAACGCTCGCTGAAACAGTTTCGGGTGCTTCTCACGTACGCCGAGAGCGATCGACCGATCGAGAGCTTCGAAGAGAGACTACTTGCACACGACAGCTACCTCTATGCGCTCGACCCGGCAGTGACGACACGACAGCGCGAAGCGGTGATTGACGATGTTCTCACGCGATTGCAATGTCTCGGATCTGGCATCGAACCGATCGTCCGACGGCCTGAAGACGATTTTTGGTCCGCCGCCGAGGCGGCCTTCGACCGTGAGGAGGCGCTTGAACTCATTGAGGAGGCGTTTCCGTTCACCGGACCGCTCCGAACCTATCGCAGTTCGTTCGCCTTCGAAGTTCGAATCGACCCCAACGAGATCATCGATATCCCGTTCGGTCGCGCGTTCCCGACGGTGACTATCGATTACACCGACGAGGCGGTTCGAGCGATGAGTCGGGCGGAGCGACGAGTTCTCGAAGAACTAAAACGGGAAGTCAGATCCCGATTCGAACCCTGACGCGAGCAGTTCGACTGAGTCAGTACCGACCGTCTTTGACCACTTCCGTATCTTCGGGGGCGTACTGGACGAGCCTGAGCCCGGGGATCTTCACCTCGAAGTCGATGTCTCGTTCGTCTATGTCGATCGCGGCCACCATCTCGTCGTGGACGGTCACGAGCCTCCCGTCACCGGTCGGCCCTTGATCCGCCAGTCTGTCGCTGACCGACACCCGATCGATCTCTTCGAAATCGCCCCGCTCGATGAACGAGACGTCGCCCGAACGATGATTCACCGTCAGCACGTACTCGTCGGTGAACCTCACGACACCGGGTGAGCCGCCGACGGGTACGCTGGCGACGATCTCCGCGTCGCGCGTCGTCGCATCGACCAGATGGATGTCGTCGCCGTCGATGATCGCGAGCAGTTCGCCGTCGCCGGACATATACAAGGGTCCGGAAACGTCGAGCCGTCCGATGATTTCTCCGGCCGCGGCGTCGAAAACGACCGTTTCGTCGCCACCGTGGTGGTCGTCCTCATGGTCGTCGTCTTCGCCGTGATGATCGTCGTCGTGAAGACGCTCTATTTCCCAGCCACCACCCTGACTGTGTTGGTGTCCACCACCGTTGAGATGTTCGACGAACACCAGTTCGGTCTCGGGCGCGTACTGGATGAAATGCGTTCCACCCCCGTCGCCGTGAAGTCGTCGAACGTTTCCGTCGAGTCCGCCGTTCGAGTGATGGCCGTGTTCGTGCCCGTTGAAACTGAAATGCTCCGCGCTCTCTCCGTCGAGATCGACGACGAACACCCCGCCATCGGAGACGTTGGTGACGAACGCCCGGCCGTCGCCCGAAACGATTGGCTTCCCGTGTCCCGACTCCGTCAGTTCAACCGTCACATCCACGCCGGTCGGATCCGCGCCGTCGATCCCGTATAACGTCGCCTCGTCGTCCGCGTGAACGTACGCTCGACCCGTCGTCTCGTCGTAGAACCCGTGAACTGGACCTCCGCTAACGTCGACCGTCGAAACGACCGTCGCGGTGTCGAGTTCGATGACGTACACCTGATCGATCCGGCTGTCAACGGCGAAGAGGTGGTCGGGGCCGACGAATATATCGCCCCACGTAACGTTCGGGACGTGCTCGATCTCGACGAGTTCGTGAGTCGAAGGGTCGACAGCCACGATCGAGTCGTCCGTGAATCCGTAAATGAGTCCCCGTGCGGGAAGATCGTGCGT
>SKKJ01000234.1 GCA_007121575.1 Natronomonas sp. | reverse complement strand
CTCAAAGACGGTAACACGTACTCGTATATGGACACGTACATCGTCGACACGGGTTACGGGCTTGAGCGGTGGACGTGGATGTCTCAAGGGACGGCGACCGTCTACGAGGCGATCTATCCGGAGATGATCGGCTTTCTGAAGGAAAACGCGGGGCTCGAATACACCGATGAGGAACTCGAACTCGTGAATCGGGCGGCGCGCCTCTCCGGCCAGCTCGACATCGATGATATCGACGACGTTGAGGGGGCCCGCGATGAGATCGCCGCCGCCCTCGACGTCTCCACCGAGCGACTCAAAGAACTCGTCGAACCGCTCGAAACGATTTACGCGATCGCGGATCACTGCCGGACGCTGGCGTACATGTTCGGCGACGGGATCGTCCCCTCGAACGTCGCGACGGGGTATCTCGCTCGCATGGTCTTGCGGCGGACGAAGCGACTGGTCGATACGGTCGGTGTCGACGCCCCGCTCGACGAACTCGTCGATATGCAGGCCGAACGGCTCGGCTACCGAAACCGCGATACGATTCGCGATATCGTCCGAACCGAGGTCGAAAAGTACCGCGAAACGCTCGAACGCGGCGGGCGTCAGGTCGAACGGCTCGCCGATGAATACGCCGACCGCGGTGAGCCGATTCCGCTCGAGGAGGTGCTCGAACTGTACGACAGCCGTGGCATTCAGCCGGATATGGTCGAAGAGATCGCGGCCGAGTACGGCGTCGACGTCGAAATCCCCGACGATTTTTACTCGCTCGTCGCGGCCCGCCACAGCGATGAGGGAGATGAGACGGATGGGACACGCACGGATGCGGAAGACGAAGCCATCGCGGAGCTTCCGGGGACGGAGAAGCTCTACTACGACGAGCCGGAACGGACCGATTTCGAGGCCGTCGTCCTCGAAGTGATCGAACGCGAGGGCGATGGCGACGATCCGGCGTACGACGTCGTCCTCGATCAGACGATGTTCTATCCCGAAGGTGGTGGCCAACCCGCCGACACCGGCACGCTCTCCGGTGATGATGGGTCCGTCGAGGTGATGAACGTCCGTGAAGTCGATGGAACCATCGTCCACCGAACCGACGGTGATCCGGGGAAAGGCGACTTCGTTCGCGGCAAGGTCGACGGCACGCGCCGTCGACGGCTCATGCAACACCACACCGCGACGCACATCATCGGATACGCCGCTCGGCAAGTCCTCGGCGATCACGTCCGACAGGCAGGTGCACAGAAAGGAACCGACTCCTCGCGGTTTGATATCCGTCACTACGAGCGGATCTCCCGAGAGGAGGTCAAACGCATCGAGCGCATCGCGAATGAGATCGTCACGGATAATCTTCGCGTCAAACAGGAATGGCCCGCGCGTCGCGATGCCGAGGACAAACACGGCTTCGATCTGTATCAAGGTGGTATCCCACCGGGGGAGAATCTGCGGCTGATTCACGTCGGGGCCGACGTACAGGCCTGCGCCGGGACGCACGTCGTTCGAACCGGCGACATCGGGACGATCAAGGTCCTCTCGACCGAGCGAATCCAAGACGGTGTCGAACGCCTCGTCTTCGCGGCGGGCGACGCCGCGATCGAGGCGACCCAGCGCACTGAGGATGCGTTGTACGCGGCCGCGGAGGCGTTCGACGTTTCGCCACCGGAAGTTCCGGAGACGGCCGAACGGTTCTTCGAGGAGTGGAAAGCGCGAGGCAAGCGGATCGAAGAGCTCAAAGAGCAACTCGCGGCGGTCCGTGCACAGGGTGACAGCGGGGGCGAAGAGATCGATCTCGGCGACGTAACCGCCGTCGTCCAACGGGTCGATGCCGATATGGGCGAACTCCGGGCGACGGCGAACGCGCTCGTCGAAGAGGGCGTCGTCGCCGTGCTCGGCAGCGGGATCGACGGGGCGACCTTCGTCGTCGCGGTGCCCGACGGCGTCGATATCAACGCTGGCGCCGTCGTGAGCGAACTCGCGGACCGGGTCGGCGGCGGTGGTGGTGGCCCACCGGACTTCGCACAGGGCGGCGGCCCAGACGCCGAGGCTCTTGATGACGCTCTCGATGCGGCACCGGACGTGTTAAGACGGCTCTCCGAAGCGTAAGATACCTCCCCCTTGGACGGCCAGTAATGGTTTATCCGAGGCCGTTGTAGTCCGTCGGGAAATGGTTGCATTTATCGGCTCGATTGTCGCGTTCGTCGTTGCACTGCTCGTCGGAGGCCTCGCTATTTACATCAGTGCGAGCATAATCGCCGATGTCAAAGATTACAGCCACGCGGTCGTGACGGCCCTTCTCGGTGCGATCGGCTGGGCGCTCTTCGCGTGGATCCCGCTGATCGGAACGCTGTTGGCACTCGTCGTGTGGGTCGGCGTGATAAACTGGCGGTATCCGGGAGGATGGAAAAACGCCGCGCTCATTGGCTTCGTAGCGTGGTTCTCGGCGCTCGTCATCTTGGTGATTCTCAATGCCGTGTTCGGTCTCCAGATCGGTGCGTTAGGCGTGCCGGGCGTCTGATCGCGGCGTAATCTCTCGTTCTAAACGAGAGCTCCGATTCAAAAAGAGACCTGTTCGGGCGCGTGCTCGCCGATCGATGGCGCGTCTCGATCGGAGTAGTTCGCTCGACCGATCGCGTTCTTCGAAACGGCTGCGTACATCGAGAGCCGGGCGTCTTCGGCGTTCTCAAACGTTGTGTCACCGAGTCGGCCCAACGCATCGCCGAACGTTTCGTCGCCGCTCGGGAACTCAAGCATCATCTCCCCGTATTCGGCGATGAGTTCGCTGGCCGTCGCGGGGAATGTGTGAGCTTCGATTCGGTCGTTGATCGCTGCGAGTGATCGCATATCCGAATAGGCTCCCCAATCTATCATGAACGTTCGCTATAATTGCTACTGGTGTGGGTTAACATTCTTAGTGTCATTATATTTCATGATTGATCGAAGCGTCGCGGCTTTAGTGATCTGTCCTGATACTACGGTATGGTCGTCGCCGATCTGCACGTGCACACGACGAACTCCGATGGATCGTTGACGCTCGAGACGCTTCCGGCTGCCGCCGAAGCCGCAGGCGTCAGCGCCGTCGCTATCACAGATCACGACCGACTCCATCCGGAGCTTTCGACACCTGTCGCACGGCTTTCAGGCGTCACCGTCGTTCACGGAATCGAACTCCGAGTCGATGCGGGCGAACGTCAGGTCGACCTCTTGGGATACGGCGTGCGGCGAACGCCCGCACTCGAATCGCTTATCGAGCGACTGCAGGCCAACCGCATCGAGCGCGGCAAACAAATCATCGAACGCGTCGAGACGCGTCTCGAGACCGAGCTTCCGATCGAACCACGGCCCGGACTCGGCCGCCCACACATCGCCAAAGCGATCGAATCGGTTTCGGCATACAGTTACAGCGAGGCGTTCGAAGAACTCATCGGAGACGACTGTCCGTGTTATGTTCCCCGTGAGATTCCGTCGTTCGAGAGCGGTGTTGACGTCCTCTCCGAGGCATGCGGCCTCGTTTCGCTCGCTCATCCGTATCGGTATGACGACCCCGAAGCCGCCCTCGAACTCTGTTCGGCGCTCGATGCTGTCGAACGGTTCTATCCGTACGATCGCGAGATCGATATCCGAGTGATCGAGCGAGCGATCGAACGATACGGGCTACTCGCAACCGGTGGGAGCGATGCACACGACGAGACGCTCGGCCGCGCGGGGCTTGGCAGGGATGCATACCGTCGGTTTCGAGCGGCACTTTGAGCGATATTCACGCGCGATTCACCGATGGGCGTCCGCCGGCCGTCGGACGAGAAGATGACGCGAACGCTGGGTTCAAACCCCTCGACCACATAGGATGTCTCATGCAGTGTCACTACTGTGACAAGGAGGCCGCAGTCGCCGTCGAGAAAGACCATCTCAAGGTCGGCCTCTGTAAGCCGCACCTCCGCGAGCGGATGGAGGAACTCTCCGATACCGAGTGGCTCGAAGAGTTTCAATCGCAGATCGACGACGCGCTCGAATAGCGGTCAGCAATCCTTTTGCCGTTCCCATCGACAGGGAGTGTATGCTCGAAGATCAGACCTGTCTCGTCACGGGTGCCTCACGCGGTATCGGTCGGGCGATCGCCGAAGAACTCGGCCGAAACGGAGCCAACGTCGCCGTCAACTACCGATCGTCAGAGGCGGAAGCGACCGCGACGGCTGAAACGATCGAAGACGCGGGCGGAAGCGCCCTCGCGGTGCGGGCGGATATCGCCGACTACGAACAGGTCCGTTCGATGGTGGAGACGGTTCACGACGCGTTCGGAACCCTCGATGTACTCGTCAACAACGCGGGGATCACTGTCGATAAGAAGTTCGAAAACATGACGAGAGACGACTGGGATCGCGTCATCGATGTCAACTTGGGTGGGACGTTCAACTGCACACACTGTTTCTTCGAAGACATCAAGGTGGCGGAACACGGCCGACTGATCAACATCTCGAGCGTCGTCGGTCAGCAGGGAAACTACGGCCAAGCGAACTACGCGACGACGAAATCAGGCCTGTTTGGATTCACTCGAACCCTCGCGTTGGAGCTGGCGTCGGAAGGGTCGACTGCCAACTGTATCGCGCCGGGGTTCGTCGATACCGGCATGCTCGAT